>CAYJDL010000114.1:5132-7602 GCA_964368885.1 uncultured Desulfovibrionaceae bacterium
TATTGGGAATTTTTATGGTGGTTGTTCTTGCTAAAGCCTCTACAGATACTAAACAGTAAAAAGGTAACATCAATGTTAGTAAAAACATATAGCGAACAATATGTAACTGCATATGTTATTCCTCTTGTTTGAATGGTTAGCCGTAAAGTTTTTTATAGCTATTATTAAATTATACATTTGGTTTTCTCTCATCAAATAAAAATACAATTACAGTGGAAACAATTAAAATAGCTCCAATCCATCCAAGTGTTGTGAAATTTTCACCCCAAAAATACCAAGCTGCTCCGGTAGCAACTACAGGTTCTATTGTAGCAAGTACAGCAGCCTTAGTAGGATGCAAGCGTTTAATAGCTTCACAGTAAGTCCAATAACCAATATATGTGCTTAAAAATCCTAGCCCAATTATAGATGCCCAAACTGCCAAACTATAGTTAAAGCTTAAATTTGTAAAAGGAAAAATACATAGAGCAGCAACTAAGGAGGCATATCCATAAATGGTAAAGGGTGAATAAGTTATGAGCAATTTTTTAGTTACAGCGTAATGTGTTGCGTATAAAAAACCAGAAAGAAGACCAAAAACAATTCCAAGAATAGACACTCCTTGTCCTTGAATGAGTTCGCTTGAAATATTAGCTTGTGAAAAACTTATAAAAATACATCCTATTAGAGACATAGCAATGGCAATTGCAGTAATTGTAGTAAAGCGTAAACCAAAAAAAATACGCGAAAATACTGCCACCCATGCCGGTGCAGTATAAAGTAGTACGGAAGCCAATGCAGCCCCACCTTCCTTAATAGCATATTGATACACTGTGAAGAAAGTAGCTATGGAAAATATTCCAAACAAGCAAAATGATATAAAGTCATTTCTATTATGAATTTTAGCTTGCTTTATACATGCAGCATGCATGAATAAAAAGCCACCACCTATTAAAGCACGCCAAAAAGCAACATCTATTGGAGCAACTCCGGCATCCATGGCAACCCGTCCTAAAATGCCTAAAAAACCCCAAGAAGATGCGGCAGCAAAAATGAAAAAATATCCGGCGTATGATTGCATTGTATTCCTTTTTAATGGTAATTTCCCATGTTTTATATAAATTTGCTACTGAAGTAGGCGGTTGACTAAGCTGATAGGTTAAACTCTTCATGTGCTAAAACTAATATACTGCAAAGTAACGCTGCTTGTCAAAGTGACTCATGTCTTAATATAAGTATTCTGTGCAATTTCTTTTTTCAAAAAACGTAATTTTGAAAAATACTTTTGTTAGGAAAAAGTTCTTTTATTCTTATTTCTTGGGAAAAACTTTTTGCTAATAAAAAGTACTACTCAAACCCTTTTCAAAAAAATTTTCATTGGAATTGTTTAAAAGAAAATTTTTCTTTCAAGCATTTAAAATAACGAGCTTCCCCTATACTTTGTGAGAGTCTTAATAGCGTATCCATAAGCTGAAGGCAGCTTTATTCACTTGTTTCTTTATGTATTTTAATTTACAAAAAGATGTAGTGTTTAGGTGAATTTTTTAAATTTTAAAAAATGATTTAGGAGTTTATTTTGCCAGAAGATCGAGAAAATAAAATAAGCTGCGGTAATTTTACTCAAGAGATGGAAGTAGCACTTGAAGTAATATCAGGTAAATGGAAATCTACCATACTATGGAACTTACACTATGCACAGAAAATACGTTTCAATGAGTTTTTTAAAATTATCCCTGGTATTACTCAAAAAATGCTAACACAACAATTGAGAAAACTTGAAAAGAATAAGTTGGTTAATCGCACTGTATACCCTTCAACACCTCCGACTGTTGAGTATTCACTAACTGAATTAGCCAAGGATGTAATTCCCATTTTAGAAAATTTAAATCAATGGGGAAAAAAAGTTATTCAATCTTACTACAAATAGCTCCTTCTTTTTATTTTTCCAACTATCTAATATCTTGCACTTTAGTAGGGCACCAAAAAGTTCCTTTCTTACCTTATTGTCTTTACCAAACAATAAGGTGCCTTCTTGCGAAACTTCTTTTCTATGCATATATAGCCCAAACGCACATTTTAGCGGAAATAATTAAAAGAGGATTTATGATGAAAAGATTTACTATTCCAAGAGATGTTTATTTTGGTGAAAATGCCCTTGACCATTTAAAAAACCTTACAGGCAAAAAAGCTTTTCTTGTTATTGGTTCTGAAAGAATGATTAAGGACGGCACCACAGCTCTTGTACAAGATAATCTTAAAGAAGCCGGAATTGAAAGTACAATTTTTTGCGGTATCGAAGCTGATCCAAGCGTAGCAACTGTAAAGCTTGGTGTTGCTGCAATGAATGAATATCAACCTGATATTATAATTGGTATTGGTGGTGGTTCACCCATCGACGCTGCTAAAGCTATGTGGATTTTTTATGAAAATCCTGAATTTACTTTTGAAGAAGCAGCAAAACCGTTTAATTTGCCTACATTACGCAAAAAAG
>CAYJDL010000115.1:0-7050 GCA_964368885.1 uncultured Desulfovibrionaceae bacterium
CAAGGCTGGAGAATTGTGCCAACTGTGCAATAAATTCCTTATCTTCCATGGGGTTTAATGGGTCTTGATATTGAAATTGGGTAACCAATAAAAGCATAAAGGCTTCTTTATCAAGACTTGAACTTCCCGCTGCCGAAGTAATAGCATTGTTTACGGCTGTACTGGTGCTTGTGGTATTTATGGCTGACATGGCTTCTCTCCCTTCCTTATATCTATTATTTTACAACTTTGTTTATGCTACAATATACAGTGCTTGTGAGGCATTTTCTGCCGAATTTCGTCCATCATGCATATTACTTTGCATATTCCGTTCCAAAGTTGTATCGCCATTATTTATTCCATTATTTCGCACCATTGCAAGATTACGCATACGCTCATATAGGTCACGTCGGGCACTTTCTTCCTGACGTGCATTGTGTTGATCCATGCCATCCCATGCATCATGAGCAGAAGCATTTTCCTGAGTACCACTTTGTACCTCAAGCTTATCTATTTTAATGCCTTGACCTTCTAATTGAGCACGCAACTGTTCTAATTGCTTATTAAGCATTTCAGCAGTTTCTGTTCTTTCAGAACGAATCATAGCACTAACTTCACCATTACGAGCGGTAAGGGTAATGGTTAAACTCCCAAGCTCCGCCGGATGTAATTGCAATTCAAGCTTTTTAGTTCCATCTTTTGCGGCTGTAAGCATGGCATTTTCTACTTGCGCAGCAGCTTGCTGTGAAAGAGTGTTGCGCTGAGCTTGAGCTTGATTTAAAAGCTGTTGCGCTTGCTGTTGAGCATTATTAGCTTGCGTGCTCCCAAGTCCAAGTAGTGGAGTTGTGACATTTTGAGTCGAGCCAATACTCTTAGCTTCGCCACGCACTTCGGTTTTAGATAGTAGAGAAGACCAAGCGTCCTTACTATTATTATCATCACTTTGCTTACCATCTTTACCCTTATGGTCGGCATCCTTATTATTTAAATGCTCTTGGCTTTTAATAAATAAATTTTGTAAATCTTGGGCATTTTGTTCTTTAGCTTCTAATTTTTGATTTTGCAATTCAAGCTGAGCAGACCTTGTACTCTCCATGGTATTATTAATATTTTCCATTACGGTTTTTTCAATATAGACTTTGCGGTGCTCTGTATTACGTGAAGAAAGCTCGTTGGCAGTTTTTTCTGCTTCCATACGATCCTTAGCGGCTTGCAATACAGGGCCTAAAGTTGCATCAAGAGCTTTGGCTAAGGTTTGCCTTGAGGCTTCATCTGAAGCAAGGTCGTTATAACCTGGAGCCATAAAAGCAAGAAATTCAGATTTATTTAAACTTATGGTATTGCTATTACCAAATTTTTTCATAATTTCTTGCGTAGTGGTATCGTTAAAACCTAGGGCTTTAGAGAGAACTGCAATTTCGTCCCTAGTAAAGTCCATACGTTGCCCTTTAAGAGCATCCATTGCTTGTACTAAGGTGTCCAGAGCGCCTTTGCCATTACGATCACCTATTTCTGTACCTATGCTGGTATTTAAACTGCCACTTGGATCTAATTTAGAGGTAAGTCCCTTTAAAATAGTGCTTTCATGCTGACTAAGAGCAGGGTAATCACGCATGGTATGCAAAGCTGCCATGACCTCACCCAAGGTAGAACCGCCGGGTTGCTGGCTTAGTTTGTGCAGCTCATCAATACTCTTTTGTGGGGCATTATTTGCCTTTAAATCTTTCTCAAGTTGCTGTAATTCTTCTTGAGTAAAAATAACTTCTTCTGTTGTATATGTTATTCCATTTGTAGTACTTAAATTGTAGGGTGCTTGTGAAAGCGGAGTTATTTGAGTACTTGAATTGTCAGAATCTAATGCTGATTGCACAGAGTTTGCTTCGTTATTATCAACGGCATCACGTGCTTCTTGTTGGCGTTCAAGTTCCGCAGCAAAAGAGTCTCCGGCTTCACCTTGATAATCAAAGTTTGCAAAATAATGTCCTGCAAGACCTAAAGTTTTGTCAGTAGTGGTAGGTAAAATTTGCATGATGTACTCCTTGTTCTACCTGTTATTCAAAGAGTGTTCCAAAAAAATATAATTTAAGTAAAAATGCCTATATTTATATGCTTGCTTTTTCAATGAGCTTGTGCTAGGTCTTGTTGCTCTAAATAACATTAAGTGAGGAATATTATGAATAAACTTATGGCTGCCAATTGGAAAATGTTTAAAACAAGACAGGATGCTAACCATACAATAAGTGCTTTATACGAACAATTATTAAATTCACCTCAAGGTATGGAAAACAAAGAAGTTCTTGTCTTTGCACCATTTACGGCTATCGAATCGGCATCAAATGCTGTTGGTGCAGATCTTGATTTAAATATTGGAGCCCAAAATTTTTATCCTCAACCTGAAGGTGCTTTTACCGGAGAAATTTCCCTTGGTATGCTAAGTGATGTGGGAGCAACATGGGTTTTAGTTGGTCATTCCGAGCGTAGAAGTATTTTTGGTGAATCACTTGAGTTATTGCAAACCAAAGCCCAATATGCTTTGGAAAAAGGATTTAAGGTAGTTTTTTGTGTAGGTGAAAGTCTGCAAGAACGTGAAGCCGGGCAATTAGAAGAAGTATTAAAAAGCCAACTTGCTTGTTTGAGCACACTTGGCAAATATGTTGAATATTCAAACTTTGCTGTAGCTTATGAACCTGTATGGGCCATTGGAACTGGTAAGGTTGCCGGACCTGATGAAATTTTAGAAGCTCATGCTTTAGTGCGTAAAATTATGCAAAGTACTTTAGGTGAAAAAGCTGCGCAAATCCGTATATTGTATGGTGGAAGTGTGAAGGCTGATAATGCCGGAACTATTATTTCACTTGACAATGTGGATGGAGTTTTAGTAGGTGGAGCTTCTTTACAAGCCGATAGTTTTGCTAAAATTGTTACTGCATAAAAAAAATTGAGGCTATATTATCTATATAATGGTTAATTTACTTATATTGAATTTATAGTTTTAATATAAGTGGAAAAATTTACTTGCTATTGTACTCATATTTCAGGTTAAATTTAAAATTTTTAAAGAAGTCATTGATGCTCATCCCCTTTTGGGTAGGGAGGTTTTTTTGTGCAAACGCTCATTTTAACGCTACATGTAATTGTTTGCGTATTATTAATCATTCTTGTATTACTCCAAGCCGGACGAGAAGGCATGGGGGTTATTTTTGGCGGCGGTGGCGGTTCAGTATTTGGTAGTACCGGTGCTGGTGGTTTGTTGTCTAAAATGACAGCTTTTATGGCTGTTCTTTTTCTATTTACTTGCTTAAGTTACACATATGTAACAGGTGTACAACATGATGATGACTCTGTGGTTCTTGATGTAACCTTTGAAGAAACTAAACCTGTTACACCTAATATACCTACCGGAGTAACACCTGAAAAAGCGGCTGAAGAAGCTAAGCCAGTAGAAGAAACTAAGCCAGTAGAAGAAGCTAAGCCAGTAGAAGAAGCTAAGCCAGCTGAAGAAGCCAAGCCAGCTGAATAAAGATTAGGGGCTTTCTTTGATAAGTTAAGCCAAGAAATATATCCATTTTTGCGCAGGAATATACTTTTTAAGATATTTAACTGAAGCAAAAATGGATTTTATTTATTATTGCGTGGCTATTGTCTTTAGTCAGCAAATAATATTTTTGGAAATGTATTTTAGACATGTAATTGATTTTATATGGGAAAACTTTATTGTTTAATGTAGCTTGAAAAATGGATTGCCACGCAAAAACGCTAATCATTCCATTTTTTAATGTAAATTTAGAAGCGTTTTTTCTCGCAATGACTTTGCGTGTCACCGTAAGTCACTGCGAGGAGAGTCGCACTGCTCTTTTTTGTTAAGCCATTGACTTTGTGCGACTCGACTTGGCAGTCCATGTCTTTAAAAATCACGTTAAACAATGAATAATTACACGTCTACGAATATACTTGCTGACTAAAGGCAATAGTCACATTTACCTATAATGCTTATTTTAAGCAATCGCAAATAAGGAGCAATTATGCAAAGTGATTTTTCAAACGTACCCTTTGCTACATTATTGGCTTCCTTACAAGAAAAAGAAAATTATATCTTTGAAGAAAAGACGAGTACTTGTAAAAATACATCTAATTTAAAGATGCAAAATCAAGATGAGCAAGATTTTTTACAAGCTATACATAAGCTTGAAAATTCACAAGCATTAGCTAAATCAAAACCTTTTTATACCTTATCAGAGCTACCATATATAAAAGATTTTTTGCGAATTTCTGATAATGCTTCAAAAAATACTCAAATTAAAATGTCCAAAGCATCACAAAAAAAACATAAAAAAAAGGCTTTGGGTACTGATAAAGTAAATCAAGCGCACAGCTTGACCCCATGTGCAAAAGATGCTTCTCATGATAATTTGACCGATTTGACAATGCAGGAGCTTTTAAATATGCAACAGCCTGGATTTATGAGAAAACAAGAAGCATATATTTCTAATGACGCTGACATGCAGGCTTTTTCTAAGGCAATGAAAGAGGTGCAGCCTTTAAAGGGTAAAGGACGTGAAATAATTCCACAAGTTAACTCTGTCGTCAATATCAAACAAGACCATGAAAACTTTAGTAAGATGATGGAGAAAAATATTGAATTTTCATTATCGTATAAAGGTGAGTATCTTGAAGGGCATGTGCTTGGACTTGATGAGCTAACTATGAATAATTTGCGTACTGGATTTTATAGCCCTGAAGCTCATTTAGACTTACACGGTCTTAATTCTTTGCAGGCCTATAATGCTTTGATTGATTTTTTTCGTTTATCTTGGTATAAGGGCTTGCGCACAGTGCTTTTGGTGCCTGGGCGTGGGAAAAATTCTCCCAATGGCTTTAGTGTTTTGCGTGATAAATTACAGTTATGGCTTACTCAGGACCCATTTAAACGTGTTATTTTAGCATTTTGTACAGCTCAAATTTTACACGGGGGAGCAGGTAGTGTATATGTTTTATTGCGCAAATATAAGAAAAAAGGAAAAATTTGCTGGGAACGCTTACCAGCTGATCCTGACTTATATTAATAAAACACTTTTTTAATCTTTTCCCAGAAAAAAATACTCAATCGACCTTAGCAAGTAAGGCTATATAAATTTTATGCACTTTAGCTTGACGCAATGTTTTTGAAGCATGGTATAAAGTTGCTCCTGTAGTCATAACATCATCTATTAATAATACATTTTTACCTTGTACGTTTTTCGCCGCAAAGCTAGACCTTGGGTTGTTTTTTCTTTGCCTTGCACTTAAAGTGGTTTGTGGCGCAGTAAAACGTGTTCTTTTCAAATTATGTAAGGATAAAGGGATATTATGTTTTTTTTCAATAGGTCGGCAAAGTTCTACTACTTGGTTATAACCTTGCGTTTTCAAGCGTTTCTCATGCCTTGGCATGGGTAAAATCATATGGCAAGTGGGAAAACTTAAGCATACTTGTGCTAAACAATCTGAAAGTAAGGGAACAAGAGAAAACTTTGCTGAAAATTTATACTGAACCATGAGAAATTGAAGTATTCCGGAATAATTTGCGAACACTTTAAGATCGTCCCAAGGCGGTGGCTTTGCTAAGCATTGCAAACATTTATTATTAATACTATTAGGCAAACGCACACCGCATAAAGAACAAATAGGCTGCTTTATAACAGGCATTTTTAAAACACAAGCTGGGCATAGATGTTTACTTAATATTGTTGTATTTTGCGGTATAAAAGGCATATTGCATGCCGCACAAGTTTTTTCCATAAAAAAATATTTATGGCAAAAGTCGAAAAATTTTGCAACTTGCATGGAAATACGCATTTTTTCTCTTGAATTTTGATAAATAAAGATATTATTATAATTATTTATCTGCTTTTCCAATCCAATAATACAGAGTTTGATAAAGTACATTAGCGTCAATGGGTTTAGTTATATGCCCATTCATGCCAATAGCAAGGCTTGCTTCTATGTCACCTTTCATGGCATGTGCAGACATGGCAATAATAGGCAAGTTTGCAAATTTATCTTGAGCTCTAATGTGCTTAGTGGCAGTATATCCATCCATTACAGGCATTTGAATATCCATGAGCACTGCATCGTACAATTTTTCATTGAGCATATCTAAAGCTTCTTGTCCATTATTGGCTATATCAAGAGTGTAACCTACAGATTGTAGAATTTCTTTGCCAACTAATTGATTTATTTCGTTATCTTCAACTAAAAGAAGATGAGCGGAAACAAATTCATTTATAACATTACTTGGGACGCTATCTTCTTTTTCTAATTTATCATTTCCTAAAGCAAAAACAGCTGTACAAAAGAAGGTTGAGCCCTTGCCAAATTCACTTTCAACCCAAATATTACCTCGCATCATAGTAATAATACTGCGAGAAATAACTAAACCAAGACCGCTTCCACCAAATTTACGAGAAATAGTAGAGTCTGCTTGAGAAAAAGCAGAGAATAAACGATCTATTTGTTGTGGAGTTAGACCAATTCCTGTATCACGCACGGCAAATTGGCAAAAAAGTTCGTGATTGCTTCTAATAGAGCTTTCAATTTCTAAGGAAACGGTACCGGATCTGGTAAATTTAATGGCATTACTAATTAGATTAAAAAGAACTTGTTTTAAGCGTAATGCATCCCCAATGATAAAGTTTTTTGAGTGTTCACCGGAATTAATGTGTAAGTTTAAACCTTTTTTAAAGCTTAAAGGCTCATAAAGATCCAAGACGTCTTGACAAATTTCTTCAATTGTAAAAGAATTTTCTTCCATTTGTAATTTTCCGGCCTCAATTTTTGAGAAGTCTAAAATATCATTAATAATTCGCATGAGGTTGTTGGCTGAAAAAATACATTTTTGGACATAGTCTTCTTGCAATTCATTTAAAACTGTTTGCTCTAAAAGCTGTAAAATTCCAAGGATGCCATTCATGGGTGTGCGAATTTCATGACTCATATTGGCTAAAAATTCACCTTTTGCTTTATCACTTTTTTCAGCTAATTCTTTTGCTAAGCGCAATTCTTGCTCATTATTGGCAATATCAGTAAGCATAGCCG
>CAYJDL010000115.1:7060-7421 GCA_964368885.1 uncultured Desulfovibrionaceae bacterium
AAGAAGTACGCATTACTAAGGCATCTATGGGAATTTCTTCTAATGTTACAGAATGATACAAAATAACTTCAACCTTTGCTACTCCGTCGCTAAAGCTTTTATCTAACACCTCAAACATTATATCCTTTGTTGCCAGACCATTTGCTTGAAACTCAGGAATAGCTTTATCAAAGTTTACAATATAATCTTCTCGGCTTTCAAAGCCAAACATGTTAACGCCTTCCAAATTAGTATAGATAAGGTTAAAGTTCTCATCCCAAAAATTAACAGTCAAAGGAAGGGAATCAAGCATAAGAGTATTGCGCAATTCTGCTTCTTTGACTAGTTCTTCCGTTGCTTTAAGTTTACGCAAATCCTTAGC
>CAYJDL010000116.1:0-349 GCA_964368885.1 uncultured Desulfovibrionaceae bacterium
TGGCAAAAATCCTATAGAAATAAAGTAGTAGTTAAGTAGACACTACTTGCAAAAAATTATGCGTTTCCCGATATATAGCTTTGCTGTTGTAGCAAAGCTACTTGAGGAGCGTTCTTATACAGCAATTTTATAAAGTACTTTAGGAAGCACTGATTAAATCAAAAATGATGGATTGCTACGCTCGCAATAATTTTCGCTGTAATATCAAGCATTATGAGGAAAGTAGAGACGAAGCAATCCAGAAAATCTATTTAATCAGCGTTTTCTTAAGGACATACAATTAGTAGAAAAATATGTCTCGTAAAAGCTTTTTTTTGTTTTTTACACTTATCTGCCTTATCAGCCCGAT
>CAYJDL010000116.1:359-7417 GCA_964368885.1 uncultured Desulfovibrionaceae bacterium
CCCGATGAAAAATTACAAAAATCCCATTTGCTCAACGTGAGCCAAAAGCCAAAAAAATGGCTTCAGTCCATCACAAGAACATTTCTGTCTCGGCACAAGTGCTGCTTAAGCACTCTTGGCAAAAAATAAAATCTATTGGAGTTTCATTTCGAAAACTATCGAAGTTTTAAAAATTGAGCGTTGGGTCTCGCTAGTAAAAAGTGCATAGGCTACCTTAATTAGACGATCTTTATTCGGTCACATACTTAGTACTAAAGCTTAACTTAAAAAGCAATTTATTTATTCAATATTTTTGCTGTTAAGCTTAACATAATAGATTAATCCCTTGGTATTGTTTTTACTGAGGGCTTTTATTATCTCATGTAATGGTGCTCATTAAAAATTTTTCTTGCTTAAAAATAGAATTTGCAATAGGTTTTTTTAAGGATTAGAGGCTGTTTATTATCCATTCAATTTTGAAAATTACCTAATAAATTGAGGACATTTTATGAAAAAAAAATTTGTATTTAATAAGTCATTATTGTTATTAATGTACTTAATATCAGCCAGTTTTCTGCTCTTTGCTGGTTGTTCATCTTCTGTAAAAGCTAGTAATGACAATATTAACAATGATTTGCAATCCACTGAAACTATTCGCCTTATTTTTGTTGGCGATATTATGGCTCACAAAACTCAATTGGATATAGCAAAACGTCTTGGAAATGAACAAGAAAGCTATAATTTTCGTCCTCAATTTGCCCATGTTAAACACCTTTTGCAAGGTGATATTGTAGCAGGAAACTTTGAAACAGTTGTTGCCGGAAAAACGCCTTATTTTGGCTATCCTAACTTTAACAGCCCTGATTCCTTAGCGGCTGCCTTAAAAGATGCTAATTTTAATCTTCTTTTCCTTGCTAATAATCACATCTTGGATCGTGGCGTTACAGCTGGTCATCGTACAAATGAATATTTGCAATCTCAAGGCTTTACCACTGCCGGAATAAGTGTGAATAAAGAATCACTTGTTTTGCCCATAATGCAAGTTAAAGGTAAAAAAATTGGTTTTATTAACCGTACCTATGGTTCAAATGTACCAATTACGCCAAAAAGAGCTCCATTGGTTCATGTTCCATATGTAGCTGACCCTGGCGTAGCAGAAGATGTGCAAGCTTTAAAAGACGCAGGTGCAGATTACATTATTGCCAGTTATCATTGGGGTCCTGAATATAGACCAAAGCCACATTCGACTCAAGTACATGCTGCTAATATTGCTCTAGAAGCCGGAGTTGATGCAATTATTGGTCATCATCCTCATATTTTACAGCCTATGGAAGTAGTTAATAAGCACGGCAAAAATCAATTTATTGCTTGGTCTTTAGGAAATTTTGTCTCAGGACAGCGCACTCAACCTCGTGAAAGAACAGTAGTTTTAGCTATTGACCTTGCTCCTGATGCCAATGGTAAGCTTGACTTACTCAGAGTTTCAGTAGCCCCTCTTTGGGTAGATATGGTAAGAGGTCAACGTGTACGCATCTTACCTACTCGCTTTGCTCAACTATCTAAATTAAAAATTGCAACCCCTCCCGGAGTTGACCCAGCTATTATTGCTGAAATTCAAAAATCACCAGCTTTAACTAATAAATTAAATTATATAGATAAAGCTATTGTCAATTTCCTTAAACTACCTGCACCTGATGCCGATGGTTTTCACACTGTATGGCAAAGACCTTAAGTTCGTAGAAGTTACTAAATGCTAGTATTTCCAATAATAAGACCTTTACTCAATATTTTGCGTAAAGGTCTTATTGAATAAATTATGATACAAGCTGTATTTAAAGCAATACAAATAAATTATATGACCTTTATGGAAGATTTATGAAGATTTACGACCAGCATATTCATACTTTTCTTTCTTGCGACAGCGAAGAAAGTTTTGAGGCCTACTTAGTCAATGCGCAAAAGTTGCAATTAACTCATTTTGTTACTACCGAACATGTAGACCTTTCTTGCCGTTTATTTGGCAAGGATATTGTGCCAAACTTTGCTAAGCAAGATAAGTTATTACAAAAATTTCAAAATAAATATCCCATAAAATTGCTAAAAGGTGTTGAGCTTGGCTATAAGTTTTCACGCATGGCAGATAATGAAGCTATTGTTAAAGACGAAAACTTTGACTTAGTCATTATGTCCGTGCATGAAGATGAAAACGTAGATTGCACAACACAAGGTTTTTTACATAGTAAAACTGCCGATGAATCCTATGCAGATTATTTAGATTTATGTTGCCAGATGGTCGAAAATGCTAATTGTTATGACATTGTAGGTCATGTTGATTTTTTACTGCGCTATATAGATCCTCTTGATATTACAAATCATCATGAGAAATTATGCACACTTTTTGACCTAGTAATAGCTAAAGATAAATGTCTTGAATTTAATACACGTTTTTTATATCAATACAATGATAGCAAATATTTAACGTATATTTTTAATCTTTATTATGCTTGTGGTGGACGTAAAATTTCTCTTGGTAGCGATGCTCATACTGCAAATAAACTCTGCGCTGGATTTAAACAAGCTAAAGAAATTTTACAAAATATTGGTTTTACACATATTACTGTGTATATAAAACGGGAAGCAATTAATATTAAAATGGAAAAATAAAAGGAAACGCTGATTTATTCTTTTTTTCTTTGGGGAAAACTTTTTTTGAAAAAAAATTTCCCTTCACCCCAAAAAAATTGATTTAATCAGTGTTTCCAAAAGATCTATATTTATAGAAACACTTTACAAAGACACTCTTTACAAGTGGGCGATAGCATGCTATTAAGTATTTATGAGAACACAACGTATTAGACAAACTCTACAACCTGAGCAATTTATTACAAATTGCCTTATGCTCTTTTCCTCTTTATGAGGATTTTTTTTTGTTTTTAGTAAATTTTTAAATTAACTATTATCCTTAGAAGTAATATGAAAGAAGTACCCTATCAATGGCCACATAAGGATCTTTTGGACGTTAAGCAACTTAGTCAACAAGACGTGAGTCACATTTTAGATTTAGCAAGTAGTTTTCAAGAGATAAATAGGCGTGCGGTTAAAAAAGTACCTATTTTAAAAGGAAAAAGTATCATACTCTTTTTTTCAGAAGATAGCACACGCACGAAAACTTCCTTTGACGTTGCCGGAAAGCGTCTTTCCGCTGATACTTTTGCCCTTGGAAAAAGTGGCTCAAGTATTAAAAAAGGTGAGAGCCTTAAAGATACCGGACTGACCTTGCAGGCTATGAACCCTGATGTTATTGTTATTCGGCACAGTAGCAGTGGAGCGGCACAATATCTTGCTAAACTTTTGCCTTGCGCTATTGTAAATGGCGGAGATGGTTGGCACGCTCATCCAACTCAAGCCCTTTTAGATTGTTTTTCCCTACGCAATGTATGGGGAGAAGATTTTTCAGGTAAAAAACTGCTTATTCTTGGTGATGTAGCCCATAGTCGTGTAGCTCGTTCCAATATTAATCTACTTAATTTATTAGGCGTTAAGGTAAGTGTTTGCGCACCAAGAACACTATTGCCGTCCGGTATTGCAACTTGGCCGGTAACAATTTATCATGACCTTGCCAAGGCTGTAGAAGATATGGATGCCGTAATGTGCTTACGCCTTCAGTTAGAAAGACAAGAAGCCGGACTGTTGCCTTCATTGGCAGAATATTCCAAGCGTTATTGTTTAACCCTGCCCATTCTTAAAAAGGCTAAGGAAGATGTGAAAATATTACATCCTGGCCCCATGAACCGTGGGCTTGAAATTTCTGCTGATGTAGCCGATAATTCCAATTGCTTAGTGCTTGATCAGGTAAGTGCAGGAGTTGCTACACGCATGGCTATACTTTATTTACTTGCTCATCGTAAAGATGTATAATTTCAATAGAATTAATATCTTATAAAAATTTGATGAAATCATTTTTACAAGACCAACTATCTTGAGGACGGGAAAACTTTTTACTCAAAAAGTTTTCCCTAAGAAAAATAATAAATCAGCTTTTCATAATTACATTATTGTATTACCACGTTTAGCAAAGTTTAGGAATTTCTCTGCAAATACCTTAGGCGCAATAGTTTGAGTTGCTGTATCTGATAGTTGTAAAAAGGCTGTTTCATCCATAGGTTTACTGGCATGAGCATTGGCAAGCTCTGTCTCAAATGCCTCACGTAGTAATTTAAAGGACTCTTCCACCTCAGGATAGTTATTATCTTCACGCCAAGGCAAGCGAATACTTTGACTCCACATATTTCCCTTGTGTGACACAAGAGAAATACGATAAAAGCCTTTAAATTCCATCTTTTGTGCTCTTTCATATTCATGAGGATAACAATGCTCTTGCCAAGAATCCAAAGGCTCGGGAATGGTTGATTTAATGGTAATTGGCGGCAATGCTAATTCTTTTTCAAACTTATCCACCACAAATGAATATGACAAAGTAGGGCGAAGGTTTCCGGCTTTTTTAGTGATTTTCCATTGGATTTTCATATAATTTTACTCCTCGAACTCTTTTTCAACAATAGATATAACTTGCCCAAAAGGTGGCATTTGCTCAATTTTTTTAGATGCTATCCACAGGACAGGATAATCAGGCTCTTGCGGAAAGTCCGCACATTCAAAATCTGTAAACCAAAGTAAACATGCAGGATATACATATTCTTTTTCAAGATAATTCGGAATATCTTTATAACTTGTTCCACCGGCTCCATGTACCATAAGTCGTAACGGCCTATCTACTCTGGTATATTGGTCATGTTTTTGTACCACTGTATCATGGTACATGATAAAAAGTGTTGTATCATAACTTTCTAAAATATTTTCCAATTCTGTGCAAAAAACACTGAGCATTTGTGCATCTACCGATCCTGATGCATCAATAGCCAAGGCTATAATGGGAATGCGAGGTTCCAATCTTGAAGGCAGATAAATATCTTGTGAGATATAACGTCGGTTGGGCATGGACCAAGAATAATCCCCATCAAAGCAATTTTCAACAAAGCGATGTAAAAGGCTTTGCCAGTCCAGTTTTGGACGTATACGTGTATGATATAAACGAAGTAAACCCAAGGGAATATCGCCATGCCCCTCAGCACTGTGCATGGCTTGGCTAAGTTGAATGAGAGCTTCTTCTTCTGCCTTTCGTTCATTTTCCTTACTTTGCTGAGCTATAAGAGGATGATCTCTAATTTCGCCAAAAAATTCACCGGCTTTTCCATCTTCACTTAATGTATCGGAAGCCGCATTCCCCTTAGTTTGCACTAAATCATCTTCTTGATCTTCTACATCGTCCTTCTTTTGACCTTGCGCTTTTTTCTCTTGATGCTCTTGCCCTTCATTTTCAGAAGCGTCATCAGCAGAAGCACTTATAGCATTATCTGTGCTAGCATCGCTTTGTTCTGAAACTAAAGCCTCTTGCGCACCACCATGCACTTCATGATCTGTCATTTTAGCTAAAAGAGTATAAATTTCATCTACGCTTTTTTCATCATACTGTGAATCATGTTCAAAATAAGCTTCCGATAGACTAAAACCAGCTTCCAAAAGTAAGCTGTTAATTGCATAGTCACAAGCTCTATTCCACAGTTTTTCATCTCTTCCTTTACGACGCAAATGATGATTACAAGCTATATGCAAAATTTCATGCGCTTGAGCAGCTTGCAGCTGTTCCTCTGATAGCACAGCAATAAAATGTGGATTAAAAGCAAGAGTTTTCCCATCAGTCCACAAATTTGCACAGTGAACATCGGCTTTTAAATTTAACTTTAAGGCCAAAGAACCAAAAAAAGGATGTGAAAATAGTAAATTAGCACGAACTTTTTGCATACGTGCCAAGGCTTGTGTTTCTAAGTTTTTTTGTGCTTCCTTGGAAGTTTGCGCCTCTTTGGAAGGAGGAGAGTTATTTGCTAAATTTAACATAAGCTACATAAGTACATGTGAATTTTTTTGAGCCCACTGCATGAAAGCCTCAGTATGCACAATGGTTTCATCTTTACATACAGCCGTGCGCAATAAAAGCACTGAAAATTCAGGAGGTAATCGCAAGGCATATTTTACTATTTTTTCTATATTATTAATATCAGCCTTAGCACCTAAAGCTTCACAAATGGCGTAAAGCGTGGCAGGTTCGTTCGAAATCTCAATTTGCTCAGGCATTGCTAAGATATTTTCCATAGTAGGTAAGTCACGCCAAATACGTAAAAATCCCATAAATTCTGTGGCAGCAGTCATGCCTATAGTTCCTTGAAATAATTCATATTCCACTTCCGGTTCCAAATTTGTTTTTAGCATATGTGATACAAATTCCCATGACCTTGGTGAAGCAAAAGCCTTGCTTGCTGATTGAGGATCAAAATCATGCAAAAGCATGGGGCGGAATCGTAAAAAAGCAAGGATTTCTTGTGATATTTGCGCTTTTTCTGCCCACAATAACCAATCTTCCGTAGAAGTTTGCATGGTAATATGTACCATTCTATTAGCTAAAGCCGTGGGCATTCGATGGGTTACGGATCGATCTTTTTCGCCATTGCCTGCTGCAATAACTGTCCAACCGTCAGGCAATACATACTCTCCAATACGCCTATCCAAAACCAATTGATAACATGCGGCCTGCACCAAGGGCGGAGCGGCATTTAATTCATCCAAAAAAACTATGCCCGCATCTTTACTATCTTGATGCGGCAAAAAAGATGGAGGACACCATGTAGCCTGCCCTTGTTCATTAACACGTGGAAGACCACGCAAATCAACAGGGTCAAGTAAAACAGCACGAATATCAATAAGTTTTAAATTTCTTTCCTTAGCTACTTGGGCAACAATTTGGCTTTTACCTATACCGGGTGCTCCCCATAAAAAAACAGGTTGCTGAATCGTAATAAGTCTATGTAATGAAGTTATAACTTGTACTGGGTTCACAATATTCCCCTCCTCAAGCGTCATACTTATCTTTTTTAAAAATGAAAGTCAAACTCAAAAATAAAACGATATATGTTTTATGCTGTGTTAAGAAAAGACTTGCCAAACTCTGAAATAATGCTTACATT
>CAYJDL010000117.1:0-7267 GCA_964368885.1 uncultured Desulfovibrionaceae bacterium
AAATTTTCAATCAAGACTATGTATATTTTTCATCAAATTCTGTTTCTTGGCTTGCACACGCTAAAAAATATGCAGAAATGGTGTGTGAACGCTTTGCGCTTAATAACAGCTCACAAATCATTGAAATTGCATCCAATGATGGTTATTTGTTGCAATACTTTAAACAAAAAGACATTCCCTGCTTTGGCATAGAGCCCAGCAAGAATACAGCCGATGTTGCAAGAGAGAAAGGCGTTGACAGCATACAGGATTTCTTCGGTTTACCATTAGCCGTAGAATTGGCTAAAGAGGGTAAGAATGCAGATTTGATCTTAGGGAATAATGTTATAGCGCATGTTCCTGATATTAATGACTTTGCCAAAGGCGTGGCAAAGCTTCTTAAAAAGAACGGTGTCGCCACTTTTGAATTTCCACATCTATTGAAATTAATTGAAGAAAACCAGTTTGACACCATATATCAGGAACATTATTCTTATTTATCTTTATTTACAATTAAGTGTATTTTCGAAAAAGCAGGATTACGTATATTTGATGTGGAAAAGCTATCGACCCATGGCGGTTCTTTGCGCATTTTTGCGACGCATGCGAATAATGTGACGCATATACTTACACCTCGGGTGAAAGAGCTTCTTGAAGAAGAAAAAGATTTTGGATTGCTTAATATTAATACATATCAACGCTTTCAAGAAAAGCTTGAGCACACAAAAAATATGCTTTTATCATTTCTATTAGAGCAAAAAGCTCAAAACAAGAAAGTTGCGGCTTATGGCGCTGCAGCTAAGGGGAATACTTTTCTTAACTTATGCGGAGTAAAACCTGACTTAGTGTCTTTTTGTGTGGATAAAGCTGAAAGTAAACAAAATAAATTTATGCCGGGCTCGCACATTCCTGTATATGCTCCGTCTAAGATAGTTGAAGAAAAACCAGATTTTATTTTAATTCTTCCTTGGAATATTAAGGACGAAATTATGCACTCTCTAAGTTTTGCAGTGCAATGGGGTGGAAGATTTGTGACTGCAATCCCCACACTTCAGATATATTAACAATTTTCCGTTGCATAATACTATTCTTATTTCACAAATTATACGTGAAAATATGAAATTGCACCGCTGTATTGAAATAGCCACATATTTTTATTTTTAACTTATTATAGACTTTTATTACTTCCTCCGATAAAGTTTAAGAGCCTGTTAGCTTATAAAAATATATCTTGAAAAGGCGCTTATAATGAGCAAACAAAGAGCATAGCAATAAGAATAAAGGAAATAATTACGGGTAAGACATGTTAAAAAAAATTCTTGTTACTGGGGCGGATGGTTTTATTGGGTCACATCTTGCGGAATACTTAGTGCAAGAGGGTTTTGCTGTCCGTGCTTTTGTATATTATAATTCCTTTAACTCTTATGGCTGGTTAGACAGTAGTCCATATGCTAAAGATATGGACATTTTTGCTGGAGACATTCGCGACCCTTATGGGGTGCGAAAAGCCATGGATGGTTGCGATGCGATATTGCACCTTGCAGCATTGATTGCTATACCTTTTTCTTATCATTCTCCTGACTCTTATGTTGATACCAATATTAAAGGCACGTTGAACATTTTACAAGCTGCGCGTGACCTTAATGTGCAAAAGGTAGTGCATACCTCTACTAGCGAAGTTTATGGTACGGCGCAATATGTGCCCATAAATGAAGAACACCCCCTACAAGGCCAATCACCCTACTCTGCCACTAAAATAGGCGCAGACCAGTTAGCGCTCAGTTTTTATCGCTCTTTTGAAACTCCCGTAGCTATCTTACGCCCTTTTAATACCTATGGCCCGCGTCAATCAACACGTGCCATTATCCCCACCATTATTACCCAAATTGCCAATGGCATAAAAGAACTAAAGCTTGGCAGTCTGCACCCTACTCGTGATTTTACACATGTGTCAGATACGGCCAAGGCCTTTGTCTCTTTGCTTAATGCTCCGCTAGAAAAGGTTGCTGGACAAGTCATAAATGGAGGGGCTGGTTTTGAGGTTAGCATAGGGGAACTAGTGAACATGATCGTAAAACTTATGGGAGCAGAAGTTAAAATAACTTGTGATACACAGAGGCTACGCCCTGAAAAAAGTGAAGTAGAAAGACTATGGGCTGACAACAGCCGACTTTGCAAGCTCACTGATTGGAAACCACACTATGAAGGGATTGAGGGCTTTAACACAGGACTGCAAGAAACAATTTCGTGGTTTAAAAATCCTGATAATTTAAAATTATACAAATCCGGATATACAATCTAAAGAAAAGTATATGGATTTTAAACAGACTGATAAAAACGACAAGAGGTAGTATGCTTTCTGAAAGACTAAATGAACAAAATCAAAAAGCATTGCGCGTTTTACAAGCTCCAAATGAAGTTGCACTGGATGTGAGCACTATGTGCAATTATAAATGTTATTTTTGTTCTCATCATAAAATGACTCGTGCTAAATCTTTTATGAAATTTACAGATGCACAAAGAATTTTATATGAACTATATAATTCCGGCATACGTAGGTTAGGAATTAATGGATGCGGTGAGCCTGTATTAAATGAAGATGTGGCTAATATCATTGCCGAAGCCAAAAAAATAGGTTTTGAGTATGTCTATCTGACATCAAACGGCAGCGTTGGCACAGACACAAGATACCGCGAGATCATAGACGCAGGCGTTGACTCAATTAAAATTTCCATAAATGCCGCCAATCCGCAAGAATATGCTAAGATTCATGGTGTTCCGGAAAGTTTTTATGCAAAAATTACTCAAAGGCTTAATGCCCTTGCCAAGTATCGCACACAAAACAATTTTTCTACAAAAATTTACGCTTCATGTGTTTCTGATGATGGCATTGAAGATATAAAAATTTTGCAAGAAGCAATGCCCTTAGTAGACGAAATTGTACATTACAAAATAGTATCGCAAGCAGGGCAAACCGATGCTGAGCTGTTAGAAGGAAAAGTTGCAAGAAAAAAATGCAACCTTCCTTTTACTCGTAGTCACATAACTGTTGAAGGCTATGTAAATGCATGCTGTGCAGATTTTCAAAATTTGCTGGTTATGGGGGATTTGGCAAAACAATCTTTCCTTGAAATATGGCATGGCCAGGCATACACTGAATTGCGTGAAAAACTTCTTTGTGATGGTGGGATTGGAAGAATTTGTCATGGTTGCTTGACGAATTCACATCAAAAAGCAAAACCTACTTTACCGGGATTTGCTTCATTTCCTCAAATTTAAGGCAGAGTTTTTAATGTTTGAAGATATACTTTCAGCAATCCGCCAAATCAATAACGATGTTACAGGTTTTTTGCCGTTGCATGCGCCCATATTTCAAGGCAAAGAGCGTGAATATGTATTAGATACCATTGACTCCACCTTTGTTTCATCGGTAGGAACATACGTAACTCGTTTTGAAAAAATGCTTTGTGAAATTACAGGCTCTAAATACGCTGTGGCTTGTTCCAATGGCACATCTGCGTTACAAGTGGCTTTACATCTTGCAGGGGTAAAACCAAATGAATTTGTAATAACCCAAAGCCTTTCTTTTGTGGCTACGGCAAATGCTATACACCATGTTGGGGCTGAACCTGTTTTTTTGGATATAGATGAAGACACATTAGGGCTTTCTCCTCTTGCGCTGCAAAAGTATTTGGAAAAATATGGCGAAATAAGAACAGGAGCTTGCTTTCATAAAGATATCAATAAGCGTATATCTGCTTGCGTGCCTATGCATACCTTTGGACACCCCTGCAAAATAGAAGAGCTCTGTTCCATTTGTGCAAAGTGGCATATTCCGGTAGTAGAAGACGCTGCCGAAGCCCTTGGGAGTTATTTGAAAAACAAACATTGTGGCACATTTGGTAAACTTGGTATTTTATCCTTTAACGGTAATAAAATTGTGACCACAGGCGGCGGAGGAGCGATTTTAACTAATGATGACGAGCTCGGACATTTGGCAAAACATATAACCACTACAGCAAAAGTGCCCCATGCATGGAAGTTTTATCATGATATGATAGCATGGAACTTACGGTTGCCAAACTTAAATGCTGCTCTTGGCTGTGCTCAATTGGAGCAACTTCAGTATTTTTTAGAACAAAAACGTAAGCGCGCGTCTGATTATACAGATTATTTTAAAAAAAGCTCATGGAAATTCGTAGTAGAGCCCAAAAATACGAAAAGTAACTATTGGTTATGTACTATTTTAACCAAAAATGAAAGCGAACGGGATGCCTTTTTAGAAATAAGCAATGCTCATGGAATTATGACACGTCCAGCATGGGAGCTTTTGCATACTCTGCCTATATATGCCCATTGTTTGCACGATGAACTTTTTGCGAGTAAAAATATTGCGACACGACTTATAAATTTACCAAGCGGAATAGGACAATGAACAGCATAATTTTGGTAGGTGGTGGTGGGCATTGCTGTGCTGTTATTGATGTACTTGAAATGTGCAAACAGCCCATCGCAGGCATTGTACATGGGGCAGGCTGTGTTTTAGAGCCTGTGTTAAATTATCCTGTTCTTGGTAGAGATGAAGATTTACCCTTTTTATTTACGCAACATTCAAAAGCTTTTGTCACTGTAGGACAAATTAAAACACCATCTATCAGAAAAAAACTCTACACTAGTTTAAGACATATTGGTTTTAATATGCCTAGCTTTATCTCTCCCTGTGCATATTTTTCAAAATATGCAAATGCTGGTTGTGGGAGTATTATAATGCATCAGGCTTTTGTAAATGCAGGTGTAAGTATAGGCGACAACTGTATTATTAATACTCAGGTTCTTGTTGAGCATAACTGCCAGATTGCAAACCATTGCCACATTGCTGTAGGAGCAACACTATGTGGAGGTGTTGTAGTTGGTGAAGGCTCATTCGTTGGCGCAGGAGCAATTATTAAGCAAGGTGTCAATATCGGCAAAAATTGCATTATTGGAATGGGCTGTACAATAAGAAAAGATATAGCTGATGGAAAAACTTATGTTTAATAAACAAAATACACTCGTTATAGCAGAAGCTGGCGTAAATCATAATGGCAATTTTGATATGGCCATTGCCCTTATTGATGTTGCGGCAGACGCTGGCGCTAATATTATAAAATTTCAAACGTTTGATGCTAAAGCTCTTACCAATAAATTTGCTTCTAAAGCTAACTATCAGCAAAAAACAACAAACACAACAAAATCACAGCTTGAGATGCTGCAAACTCTCGAGCTACCGCACGCATGGCATCAAAAATTAATAGCTCAATGCAAATCAAGAAACATCACCTTTCTTTCCACTCCTTTTGATTTTCCTTCTATTAATTTTTTAGCAAGTCTTGATATGAAGATTTGGAAAATTCCTTCAGGTGAAATTACCAACTTGCCATATTTAAGAGAAATCGGCAAAAGGGGCGAGGAAGTTATTCTTTCCACAGGCATGAGCACCTTAGAAGAAGTAGCAACTGCGTTGCAAATACTAGAAGCATGCGGTACTATACATAAAAATATCAGTATCTTACATTGCACCACCGAGTATCCTGCTCCTTATGGTGAAATAAATTTACGTGCCATGCAAACCTTGCGTAAAGCCTTTCCTTATTGCAAAGGCATAGGCTATTCTGATCACAGTAGAGGTATTGAAATTTCTCTCGCTGCTGTGGCTATGGGGGCAACCATTGTTGAGAAGCACTTTACTCTTGATAAAAACTTGGAAGGGCCAGATCATAAAGCCAGCCTTGACCCACACGAACTTAAGCAAATGGTGCAAAGCATACGCAACATTGAAAACGCGATGGGGGATGGCGTTAAATCTCCCACAGCTTCAGAAATACCTAATATGAGCGTTGCTCGCAAAAGCATTGTGGCAGCAAAGAACATTAAAGTAGGTGAGGTTTTTAGCATCGATAATCTAACAATAAAACGCCCAGGAGATGGTATTTCGCCTATGTTATGGGATGCAGTTTTGGGAACGGTTGCCACGCAAGATTATGTTGAAGATATGCCGATTAAAGAGTTAGTAAATAATGCAACGTAATATTGTTTTTTTTACAGGAGCACGTGCAGAATATGGGCTTTTACGCTCACTCATGCTACACATGCAAAAAAATCCTTGTATTAATGTCAAGCTCTTAGTAAGTGGTACCCATTTAAGCGAAAGTCATGGTAATACTATCACTGAAATTGAACAAGATAATCTATCCATAGAGGCAATTGTAAGCATAGATTCTGATGTACACACCACTTTAGAAGCCTCCCTAACCATATGTAAAAGTATGGGGCTTGCTATGGAGAAATTAGGCAAAGCACTGCATAAGCTCAAGCCAGATATACTCGTCATCTTAGGTGACAGGTACGAAGCCTTTTGCTGTGCCTCTGCTGCCACTATTTTAAATATTCCTATAGCTCACATACACGGTGGTGAGCAAACTCTTGGGGCAATAGACGAGGCTTTTAGGCATTGCATAACAAAAATGAGTCATATACATTTTGCTTCTTGTGAGGAACACAAGCAACGCATCATACAATTAGGGGAAACCCCAGAAAGAGTTTGGAATACAGGCGCGTTGGGCGTTGAAAATGCTCTTAATATTCCTTTACTTAGTGAAGACGAAATACGCACATACCTTAATATTTCCCCCAAACAGCCTTATTTTCTCTGTACATTTCACCCCGTAACCCTAGAACCAGAGCAGGAAAAAAATCAATGGAAAGAAGTTCAAAAAGCTCTTGATGCTTTTCCAGATTATGTTGTTATAATTACAGGAGCCAATGCTGACTCTGGTGGCAACACAGTCAATGCTATGCTTGCAAGATGGGCAAATAATAATCCCACACGCATACGTTTTTTTACATCTCTTGGGGTTTTGCGCTATTTATCAACCGTAAAATATGCAAAGTGTGTAGTGGGAAATTCATCTAGTGGAATTGTTGAAATACCAAGCCTCAAAGTACCCGTAGTTAATGTGGGCAATAGACAAAAAGGACGTATTTGTTCTGACTTAATCATTCATTGTAGTACCGAAGCCTTTGCTATAGAGAAAGCTATACAAAAATCCATTTCTTCTGGCCATAAAAACATTGTGCAAACAAGCAGTAATCCATACTCAGGAATTAATGTAGCGAAAACAATGACGCAAATATTGAGTACAGTTAATTTGTCAAATATAATACAAAAAAAATTTTACGATTTGCCAAGGTAATCTATGAATAAAGAAAAATATTGTATCCCCAAATCATTCACGCTACGTGAAGCTAT
>CAYJDL010000118.1:0-1909 GCA_964368885.1 uncultured Desulfovibrionaceae bacterium
TTACTAGTTCAGGTGCGATAATAGATGGTGGAGCATTAACCGCTACTGCCTTTGATACAGTATTAAATACCATAACCATGCTACCTAAGGGTACAGGAAGTGTTTTAGTAGCTATCGCTCTAAGCTTCTTTGCCTTTACTACAGTTTTGGGTTGGTGCGTTTATGGTGAACGCTGCATGATTTACCTTTTTGGCGATAAAGCTTTAACACCTTTCCGTATAATATTTACTATTATCGTACCACTTGGTGCTATAGCTAAGATTGACTTTGTTTGGACTTTATCTGATACCTTTAACGCTTGTATGGCTATTCCAAACTTAATTGCCCTACTTATGTTAAGCCCTGTTGTATTTGCAACAGCTAAAGAATATCGTGAAAGACAAGCTGAAAAAGTCATGAAATAAGACGTTTTTTTTAGGCTAAAATTTATAAGGGGAGCTTTTAAGTTCCCCTTTTTTATTTGTAAAGTAAAAAGCATGTTACAATATAATTCTTGACAGTTGACTAATTTTATGCTCAAATAAACAAATAGCAGTGTTAATGTCACTGCATAAACATTATTTGGAGGTTTAAGATGTCAGTTTCTCTTGCTAAAGGTGGCAACGTCTCATTAAGTAAAGAAGCCCCTGGGCTAAAAGATATTTTAGTTGGTCTTGGTTGGGATGCACGTAGTACAGATGGTAACGCTTTTGACCTTGATGCTTCAGCATTCTTACTTGGCGAAGATGGAAAAGTTAGATCCGATTCCGATTTTATATTCTATAATAATCTAAAATCTACTGATGGTTCCATTGAACATCTTGGCGATAACCTTACCGGAACAGGTTCCGGCGATGATGAAGTTGTAAGAATTGCTTTAGAAAGTGTTCCTCAAGATGTAAAGAAAGTTACTCTTGCTGTAACCATTCACGATGCAGCCGCTCGTAACCAAAACTTTGGTATGGTTTCCAATGCCTTTATTCGTGTTGTAAACCAAGCTGACCAAAAAGAGCTTGCTCGTTTTGACCTTTCAGAAGACATGAGCACCGAAACTGCTATGATTTTTGGCGAAGTATATCGTCACAATAATGAATGGAAATTCAAAGCTATTGGTCAAGGTTTTGCTGGCGGCTTAGGACCCCTAGCGTCTAGCTTTGGCGTGCGTATATAATTTTTATTGCAATTAGCTTTGTATTAAATTAGTTTATAAAGCACGTTTACATTATTTTTAAACGTGCTTTTTTCTTAATATTCAAAATAAGGAAGATTAATATGTCAAAGCAGGTTATCAGAGGTGAGAAAATTAAATTATCCGATATTCAATGTGGATACACCTTCAACATTGGAATAAAGTGCAAATTTAACGAAACTATTCCTGATATTAGTTGTTTTGGCGTTGACGCTTCCGGAAAACTTTCTGACGATAGATATTTTATCTTCTACAATCAAAAATCTTCACCTGAAAATGCCATTGTTTCCCTTGGTGGTAACAATGAATATAATGAAGTATTTCAAATAAATCTTGGAAAACTTCCTGCTGGCATTGTACGTTTAGTATTTACTGCTACCCTTGATTATGATACAGTTTTTTCAAAACTAATTGAAGGTAAATTTGATATAATCCAATCAAATAATCTTTTAGCTTCATACTCATTTAATGGAAAAGATTTTTTATCCGAAAAAGCAGTAATTATTTCAGAAATTTACAATAAATCCGTATGGAGAATGTCTGGAGTTGGTCAAGGATTTAACGGTGGATTATCTGCTTTATTAAAGCATTTTGGAGGAGAGGAAGACCCTGCGCCTGCTCCAAGTCCTTCGCCAAAGCCTACTCCACCTCCACAAGCTACGCCACCTCAAGCACCTATTGTATCAACGTCTAGGCCATCAACTAATCAATCCAGTATAAATATGTCTAGAGAAAGAACTT
>CAYJDL010000118.1:1919-7177 GCA_964368885.1 uncultured Desulfovibrionaceae bacterium
CTGGAGGAAATACCTCTAGAGTAAATATCTCTAAAGTTCGTCTAGAAAAACAAGGTAGCGTCCATAAAGTTAATTTAGAAAAGGGCGTTGAAAAATATTTTCACATCAACTTTCAATGGGATTCTCCTGAGGAAAAATCCAAAGGATTTTTTGGAAAATTACTTGGTGGCAGTAGCGGTGCAGACCTTGACCTTGGTTGTTTTTGGCGTGACCGAGATGGAAATCAAGGCGTAATCCAACCATTGGGAGGCAATTTCGGCTCAAAAAATAGTGCACCTTATATTTTTTTAGATAAGGATGATCGCTCAGGCAGTGCTGCCGATGGTGAAAATATGCATATTTTTCGTCCGGAAACTCTTGAAAAAGTACTTATTTTTGCTTTCATTTATGAAGGCACAGCACAATTTAAAGATGTAAATGCAAGGCTTACCATTAAAGATGGCGATGGTGGGGAAATTCTTATTCCACTTAATGACCCTCGTGCCCATCAAAGATTTTGTGCAGTGGCATTAATTACAAATACTGGAAATAGCCTTAGTTTCCAAAAAGAAGAACGTTTTTTTAGAGATCACGCTGAATGTGATAAACATTACGATTTTGGTTTTAGATGGGTGTCGGGAAGCAAATAGCTGTAATACTTATTTGAGTATTTTATTAACTTTTAATTTCAATATGGAGTATCTATGAGTTTTTTTCAGAGCATTAGTAATTCTCTTCGTAAAGGTAAAGAAAGTCTATTAAATGAAGTTTCAAAATATCGCAACAACTCCTTTATGGAAGCTATTGTGGCTTCTGCTGTAATTATATCTTCTGCTGATGGCAAAATTACAACCGATGAAAAACAAAAATTATTAGCTTATGTACAAGTTGCCGATGAGTTAAAAGCTTTTTCTTCTGAAGACATTATTAAAGTATTTAACAAAATTGACAATGCTTATACCTTTGACGCTCACATCGGTAAAGCTGATGCAATGAAGTATGTCAATAGAGTTAAAGGTAACGACGAGCAAGCAAGATTAGTTGTAAGAGTAGCTGTTGCTATTGCCAATGCTGATGGCGTGTTTGATGACGATGAGAAAAAAGCCCTTGGCGAAATTTGCAGTGAACTTGGTTTAAGTGCTTCTGACTTTGTTTAATATAAATGTGTTTTACAATTTTAAATTTAAGGATTAGCATATGGCCATTTCATTAATTAAAGGGCAAAAAATTTCTCTGGACAAAGAAGCCGGAACAAGTTTGTCATCAGTAATAATGGGTCTTGGCTGGGACGCAGTCAAACCTTCAGGTTTTTTTAAGAAATTAGCAGGCGGCGGATCCATTGACCTTGATGCTTCTTGCGCTCTTTTTGATGCAAATAAAAACATTGTCGATGTTGTTTACTTTAGGCAATTAAAAAGTAAAGATGGTAGCATTGTGCATACCGGTGACAATCAAACCGGAGCTGGTGATGGTGATGATGAGCAAATTATCGTCAAGTTAGCTCAGGTACCAGCAAATGTTCAATCCATTGTTTTTACAGTTAACAGCTTTAGAGGTCAAACCTTTGATGAAGTAGAAAATGCTTATTGCCGTATTATAAATGCTGACAATAAGAGTGAAATCGCAAAATATGTTTTATCTGGTGGCGGTGCACATACTGCAATGATTATGGCAAAATTATATCGTCATAATAATGAATGGAAAATGCACGCTCTAGGCGAATCAACTAATGGTAAAACCATTGACAACCTTGTCGCAGAGATGAAGAGCTTTATTTAATTAAGTTTCGTCTGCGTTCAAAGATTTAAATTATAACATGCTTTGCTCTTTGTATTATTAAGGTAAATAGACCCTTAAATTACAAAGAGCATTGTATTATTGAACACAACTTTAGATTTTAATTAATCACTATAATTGAGGTGATAATGCAAGTAGAGCTTCCTACCGGAACATTAGCTTTAAACATAACACAAAGCGATTATGATATTGATGAGCTTATTGGTTTTGCTGCTAGAAATAATTCTAAGCGTGGATTTTTATTTTTAAGTAAAGTGCTTGGCAAGCATTGGCCTGTAAAACCTTCTGTAATGCAAAAAATTCACAAGGATTTAGCCTTACGTCTAAGTAAATTTTCTTTTGATACCCCACCTTACTTTATTGGTATGGCAGAAACAGCTACCGCCCTTGGTCGTGGTGTATTTGAGGAATTTTGTTTATATACCGGACTTGATTCTTTATATTCGCATACTACACGATATAAATTAGACAATGAAAATGTAATCAATTTTTCAGAAGAACATAGTCATGCAACTGATCAGTGGTTACATTTGCCTAGCTCGCCAAAGGCAAAAGAATTTCTTAAATCAGCACAACATCTTGTCTTTGTAGATGATGAAATGAGTACAGGCAAAACATTTATTAATCTTGTGAAAGTTTTGCAAGATAAAATGCCTAATCTTAAATCTTTATATATTGTGACAATATTAGACATGAAAGATCCGCAATATTTTAAAAATCTACAAACTCAAATTCCCTTTAAAATTGAAATAGTACATTTAATGACAGGAACTTTTGCCTTTACACCAAGGGATACTTTTTATGATTCTGGTGTTAAATCAGTAGGTAATGGAATTTTAAATAAAAAACTTATTCCAGATAGCGGTGGACGTTTTGGAGTCTTTGCCAATGAGTGGAACTTAAATAAATTACCTCTTAATACAAAAGTACAAGACCCCATACTTGTCATTGGTACCGGTGAGTTTATGTATGAACCATACAGACTTGCTTTGGAATTAGAAAGCAAAGGTCATGAAGTTTATTTTCAAGCTACAACTCGCTCCCCTATTTTGCGTGGTAACCATGTTAAATATATTCATGAATTTACCGACAATTATGGTGAAAACTTAGATAATTTTATATATAATGTTGATCCTGAACAATATAAAAATATTTATATTTGCTATGAGACTGCTTCACTTCCGCAAAATCATGACTTACCGAATAAGCTTAATGCTCATTGTTGTCATTTAATTCATTAAAATTTTATATTGAGAAGCATTGATTAAATCACTTCTTAGTTAAAGCAGGAGTTAAAATGCTCATTTTAAATGATGCCCAGATGATGCAAATTCTTACACCGGAAGAAGTGATGGACAAAGTAAAAGAAGCTTTTGCCTTATACGAGCAAAAAAATTTTTTTATGCCACATCGCATCCATAAGGATTTTAACAATAAAACCTTATTGTATATGCCAAGTGCCAGTGGTAAATGCCTTGGAACAAAGTATTTAACCTTAATGCCAGAAAATATAGCAAAAGGTTTACCAACTATCTATGGTCTTATGATTCTTAATGATTATGATACAGGGCGACCACTATGTATACTTGATGGAAAAACCCTTACAGCGGTTCGCACCGGAGGCGTTGGTGGGCTTGGCATTAAATATACCACCCCAAATAATGTTTCAAGCATTGGTCTTGTGGGAACAGGAGTGCAAGGTTATTATCAATTAATGTATGCGTCAAGAGTTAGAAATTTTTCAAAAATTTGTCTTTTCGACACAAAAATGGAAAATATATTATCTTTCAAGGCTAGAGTTTCCGGCTTTTTTCCTGACGAAACAAACTTTGTGCTTTGCACAAGTACAGAACAGTTATTGGAAGAAAGCGAAGTAATTATTACTACTACGACCGCATCAACCCCTGTTTTACCCTCCAAAAGTTCAGCTTTTAAAGGAAAACATTTTATTGGCGTTGGCTCTTATAAGCCTACTATGCGAGAATTTCCTGATGAATTGTTTGAGGTCGTAGATAATATTTTCACCGACGTTGATTTAGCCAAGGAAGAAAGTGGAGACCTTGCTGACCCCATTAAAAATGGTATTCTCAATCCGCAACAAATATACTCTTTTGGACAACATATTTTAGATCAAAAAGATATTGAAAAGGTCAAAAAAAGCACTACCTTTTTTAAAACTGTAGGCATGGCTTTATTTGATGTTACAGTAGGCGATGCTATGTATCAAAAAGCCTTAAAAGAAAATATTGGTGTAAAGGTAGATATTTAAAAAAATCTTATATTCAAACTGAAAGAGGAAACTATGGCTTATAAGAGAATGTTTAACGTCATTGACGTGCATTGCGGCATTCCTGGACGTGTAATCACCGGAGGCGTACCTACTATTCCGGGAAATACTGTTTTTGAGCAAATGGAATATTTGCGGGATAATGATGATCAAATTCGTTTACTTTTATTACGAGAGCCTAGAGGCTACCCTTCCATGTGTTGCAACCTCATTGTACCTTCTAAAGATCCCAGTGCTGCTGCTGGCTATATTATAATGGAACAAACTGAATATCCTTTAATGTCCGGTAGTAATACCATTTGCGTTGCAACTGCTCTTTTATCATCAGGCATGTTGCCCATGCAAGAACCATATACCGAAATGATTTTAGAAGCTCCGGCAGGACTTATTGGCATTAAAGCCCATTGTGAAAATGGAGAAGTCAAATCCATTACCTTCAAAAATGTTCCAGCCTTTGCGGCTCATTTAGACGCTGTAATAGATGTACCACATTTAGGAAAAGTTACTGTAGACGTTGGCTGGGGTGGTATGTTTTATGCCATAGCCGATGTGCGTCAATTTGACGGTCTTGAGATTAAACCTTCAAGAGGTGCTGAACTTGCAAAACTTTGTGCTATGATTAGGCAAGCCGCTTATGAACAATTGCCAGTATATCATCCTCATTATCCTGAAGTTGGCATAACTATTTCTCAAATTGCTGGTCCACCAATAGATGCAAATACGGATGGAAAAAATGTAGTTACCATGCCATCAGGTCCCTTAGATTGGGATAATCCGGCAACATGGACGGGTGCCATCGACAGAAGCCCTTGCGGAACAGGTACAAGCGCACGCATGGCCATTATGCACGCTAAAGGGCAATTAGCTCTTGGTCAAAAATTCCGTCATGCCAGCATTATGGGCAATGTCTTTACGGGTGAATTAATCGAAAAAGTCAAAATTGGTGATATTGATGCCGTAATACCTACCATTAGCGGACAAGCTTGGATTTCCGGCTATCATACCTATGTATTGCAACCTTCGGATTTATGGCCTGAAGGCTATACATGTGGTGATATTTGGGCTTCTTAAGGAAAAGATAATTTACATGTTTTCTTGGGAGAAACCTATTTGTTCACAAAAGGTTTTTCCCAAGAAGAAGGATAAATAAAGAATTAATCAGCATTTCCTCAAATTATAACTTTGCTAGGATTAT
>CAYJDL010000119.1:0-7167 GCA_964368885.1 uncultured Desulfovibrionaceae bacterium
TAACGTCTTGAAACTTAAGAAAACGGCAGGCAAGTCGCTTTTGTGAACAAAAAGTCTTTTCGTCCGTAAGATATCGGGCTTTTCAAAAAAAATCTTTATTTTAACTAATTACATGATTTTAAAAATAATGAAATAAAGAATATAATTTTATCAAAATCAAAATTACGCTCTCACGAAAGTGACTTAATCAGTGTTTTTTTTAAGAATTAATTGAACCCCTGCTTTTATTTAAGTGAAAGTTTTTTGAATAAAAATAATTAACTGAATGTGGCTATTGCCTTTAGTCAGCAAGTAAATTCTTAGGTGTGTAATTGTTCATTGCTTGACGTGATTTTTAAAGACATGGATTGCCACGTCGAGTCGCATAAATCCAATACTTTATCGGCAAAAAAGGGCGGATCTCCTTGCAGTGACTTACGGTAACACGAAGGGTCATTGCAAGAAAAAACGCTCCAAGATTTGCGTTAACTGATGAAATAAATAGTGTTTTTTTGTGGCAATCCATTTTTCAAACTACGTTAAACAACAAAGTTTTCCCCAAAAAAAAAAGAAAAGAAAAAATCAACATTTGTTTTGCTTAAGCAAAAAATATATTGGTACTCTTTTTGCTTATCAAAAATCAAAGATAAAAATCGGAAAAAATAGTCCTGACACTATAATCAAAGGCGGCGTTATGAATATATCAAGCATTAGTTCAAATAATTCTTCTCTGTATAGTTATCAATGGAATAATCAACAACTACAAAGTGTTAGTAATAATAATTCTGGTAACCAGACGCCAAGTCAATATGCATTTCAGGGTACAAGTACTGTTTCATCCATGGTCGAATTAGCTACCTATGCTATGGAAAAAATGGGTGTTTCCGGTAATGAAAAAGTGACCTTCAGTCAAATTGAAAAATATAAAGCAGAACTTGAAGAGCAATTTAGTCAAAACCTTAATGCTAGCATTCAGAATCTAAATATTAGTGATGATGCTTATTTTACAGTAAATCTTGATGCAGAAGGAAACGTCAGCATTAGTACAAGTCATAGTGACAAAGCAAAAATTCAAACTTATTTTGACACCTATCCAGCAAAGATGAACGATTTACGCCAAAAACTTGACGATGCAGGTTTTGAAGGCGATGTGCAATTTTCTGTTGCTTCTGATGGTTCCGTTTCTTCGGTTAGGGCTAACCCTAATCCCAAAATCACTCAATTAAGCGATAGTACGCTTGGAAATAGTATTTTAGAAAATATTAAAGAAGATGAAGATGTAGTAATTCAGCCATTTTCCTTGGTGATAAATAATGCTAACCTTGAGCTTGATTCAAGTAGTGAAGGTCATGCTCAAAGTGATGCCATTGGTAATTATTTAACCAATAATCCACAATTGGCAGAAGAAATTAAAGCTACTATTGAGGCTCAAGGGCTTACAGATAATGTACGCATTCATGTAAGTTCAGAAGGAAAGGTAAGTGTTGAAGACCTTAATCAAAGTAGTGACGAGTTTCAAGCTGATGTTGCTTTGCAAGAACTTTTATCGAGCCAAGGCGTAGGTACCAATGTAAAAAGTGATCTTAAAAGTCTTGGTATTGACCCAAATATTGACTTTAGGCTTACCGTAGAAGAGGGTAGGGTAGTTGTAAGTGGTTCACATGCTGATGTTTATAAAATACAAGCTATTATTGACAATGATGAATCCTTAACCAAGGACTACTTACAAGTTGATGCCTTAGCCGGACTTGATGGAGCTCGCAAGGCTATGCAAATAGACCCCAGTGCCACTCGCAAGCGTATTCAAATGGAAAGCTTGGCAGCTTGGTGGCAAGATAGCGGAACATCTAGTATTGGCTCTTTTTCAGCCGGAAATTTGACAACTTTTGCCGGAGTAAATTCTGTTGCATAAAGAAAACGAGAAATAATCAATTTTTATGGGGAAAGCTTTTTTTGAAAATTTTCCCCATAAAAAATTAGCGTTTCCTCAAAATATTAATCTATATTTTTCTTTTTCATAGCTGCATTTAGAGCGTGCCCAAGATTACCGAAGGAATTGCCTTCAGTGTTTTTTTTGGCAGGTTTTGCATGTTCCTTCCAAGAAGTATCTTCAGTTTCGGAGCTATCTTCAGTTCCAAGGCTTATTCTACGACTTTCCAAATCAACAGCTAAAATTTTTACATCAACGCTGACACCTTTTTCTAGGGAAGAAAATTGTTTGGTATTTTTTGCTTCTTTAATTTGTGCATTGCTTAAAAGTCCTGTTACACCTTCAGCTAAAAGAATGAAATAACCAAATTGGGCTTTATTTTCCACAGTACCGCTCACAATGCTACCTACTGGAAATTGCTCAGCAACTTCAGACCAAGGGTCACTTTGGGCATCTCGTATGGAAAGTGATAGGCGACGTCTTTCAGAAGAAACTTCCTTAACCTTAACAGTAACAGTGTCACCAACGGTTAAAAAATCTTCAGGTTCATGAATGCGTTTAACCCAAGACATCTCAGAAATATGTACAAGACCATCAATGCCCGGTAAAACTTCAACAAAAGCTCCAAAATTAGTTAATCTCACCACCTTACCGGTAAGTGTATTACCATTTTGTAAACGCTCATCAACATCAAGCCACGGATCGCCTTCAGCTTGCTTGCGAGATAGGGAAATGCGAACACTACCCTTGGCATCTTGTGAAATAGCAAGTACCTTAGCACGAACTAAATCGCCAGAAGCAACGGCTTCATCAGAAGTGCCAATGCGTGACCAAGTTAATTCAGAAATATGAATCATACCTTCAACATTTGGCGCAACTTCCATAAAGGCACCAAAGGGCGCAAGTCTAGTAATGCGTCCCTCAACTGTATCGCCTTCCTTCACGTTTTCTAAAAGATGTGCCATAGATTCTTGACGCTCACGTTCGGCAAAAGCTCGATGTGATACAATAATATTACGTCCTTGGCTTTCGATGCGAGTTATTAGAAAAGGAATGGTCACACCTATGGCAGCGTCAGGGGTATCAAAAAAAGAGCGACCTATTTGGCTTGCCGGACAAAAAGCACGTTTGCCCATAACTTCAACAGTATAGCCACCATTGCAAGTGGCAAGAACTTTACCGTTTACCGCAATAGCAGCATCACGAGCATCTTCAAGGGCGTTTACCCCATCGCCGTTACGAGAAAGGCGAATTTCTTGGGGAGATATGGCTGTAATCCAAGCCTCTAAGCTATCGCCTACAGCTAAAGTTGTTTCTCCATCGGCATTAATAATTTCTTTACGCTCCATAATGCCATCAACTTTAATGCCAATATCAAGAAAAACAGTTTCACCTGTTAACGCAATAATTTTGCCGCTAATTTTTTGCCCTGGCTTTAAGTTTACCTTGGGTGCATGATAAGTTTCAAGAAGACTTGCAAAATCTTCGTTTGTATTTTCAGTATCTTGTAATTGAGAGGTAGTGTCATTACTCATGAATAGTCCTTATAATAGAAAATGTTGATATTATGTACACTAAATCAACATTAAAGGCAATCATTTACTTTCAATAGTCAAATATAAATCACCTTGCCATTTACCAACTTTTTTACCAAGACCGCGTAAGCGTACAGGTTTTCCTACAATAAAGTCTTTAGGCAAAACAATTTCTACAGTACTAAGCTCTTCTGAAAGACCACGTCTTATTTGTAGTCGAATACGTGAACCAGAAAAAAGAGTAGAAGCAGGCATTTTAATAGTCTGTTCTTCATCAATCTGATGCTTAAACCAACCAAAAATCTTACTGGAAAGTGAGTTGGTTACGTGTAAATTTTTTTTGCTGTCTGCAAGGTCTACTTCTATAGTTGGTGGAGTTACCTTGTCTTTTTTAATTTCTTCTGTGCTTTCTTGTGGACGAATTACTTCTTTTTGACCGGATGTAGTGCTTTGGTCGTTATATTCAGTTGTTGTTTTTGATGAATTATTTTCATTACTTTGCTTGCTAACTTCACTGTAAATATCTTCAAAAACTCGCCTTGCGAAAGGATCGTGTAAGAGGTCTCGTAATACGTCTTCTCTTGCGTAGGCGGCTGAGGCTTGACGTTGTTTTTGTTCTTCGGAGCGTTTGCGTATGTCGTCTTTTATTTTTGCTTCTTCTTTGCGCATTTCTTCTTTGCGCATTTCTTCCTTGCGAATTTCTTCTTTGCGCTTACGATCCCTAGCTTCTTTTTCCGCCTCTTGACGCCTAGCCTCTTGTCGTCTTCTAGCTTCTTCTTCCCGCTTTACACTCTCTTGAGAATCATAACTACGCTCTTTTTTGTAAGCTTGTTGAGTACTACTTTGTTTCTTATGCGTATCATTATATGTTGTATGTTCTTTAAAATCCGCTTTTTTCGCGCTTTTTCGTGCATCCTCTTCTTTTTGCATCATTTGAGAAAGAGCAACATAAGCTTCATTAAGTATCTGAAATTGCTTACTAGCAGTAGGATCTTTTGGATTTAAATCCGGATGTAATTCAAAAGCCCTTTTTCTATATGCTTTTTTAACATCATCAAGATTTGAATTCTTAGGAATTTGCAAAATAGCATAACATTCATTTAAGCTTATATTACGGTTTTTCTTCATACCACTAACTCTATATTTCTTGTTCCAGAGCAATTAAAGCATGTGCCTCGCATGTAACATCGCTAGCATGTAAATTATTTTCTTTAAGGTATATACGCCCTTGAGTTACAAATTCTTCATGTGTGCTAGATGCTGATATGCCGGGGCAATAATCTTTTGCCAGATAAAAACTTTCAGAGTCGAGCATATTTCCCCTAAAAAAAGGCCAAGCACGACAGATATTTGGTCTTGCTTTATGTATAGTACATCCGGCTTGATGTTTAAAAAAAATGCAAAAATTGTCTTCTCCGGTACGCACCTTAAGCTTATTATTTTCCATACAAGCATATAATTTCGTAAATTGTAAAGTTGAAATAGCTAAATGTTCACAAATTCTCTTCAAATCAAAAGGGCTTACTACAATACCACCCTTGCCTTCACAGCACTGCCCGCACATATTACAATCAAAAACACTAGACAATTTAAACTCCTATAACCTGATGATGAGCAGTTTTAATACAAAAATTTTCTACTATTTGCACCTTATATGGTGCTAAAATTTGTGCTGCTTGATTTGAAAAAATTCCTTCCTGCATCCAAAAACACTGTGAAAATTGTCCTCTTTCAAAGCGAGTTACCAATTCTTGAGCATGAGATACACAATATGAACTTGCCCGAAAAATATTAATAATATCCACATCTTCAGGAATGTCTAACATGCTTTTATATGTAGGCAAACTCCAAACATTTTTGCGCATAGGATGCACAGGGTAAATGGTGTAACCAGCTGCTATTAAATATTTACCCACCATATCAACAGCTTGGTTAGGTTTATCCTTAGCACCTATAATAGCAATGCTTTTTGCATTTTGTAAAATATTGCGCCAGCGTGTGTCTAAAAACATATTCTCTCCTAAAAAAACTATAACCTTGTCTTTAGTGAAGTGCAATTTTTTTAGATAGAAAAATTTAGGTAAATCTTTTGGAAACGCTGATTAATTCTTTCTTTTAGGAAATGCGGTTATTGCCTTTAGTCAGCTTATATCCTTAGGTGTATAATTATTCATTTTTTAATGCAACTTTTAAAGATATGGACTGCCACGTCATGCCGCGCATTATCCTTTTTTTTAATTAGATAGTTGTGCGGCACTTCCTCGCAGTGACTTACGGTGACACGCAGAGTCATTGCGAGAAAAAACACTCTGAATTTTTTTAAAACAATGGAATTACAAGCGTTTTTTCGTGGCAATCCATCTTAAAATTTACGTTTAAAACCAGAACTTTCTTAAATTAAATTTCCGTGCTGAGCTAAGGCAAAAGCCACATTAGGAAAAAAATAAATCAGCTTTTACTTAACAAATACGAGGCAATTGAGCACCTTCTAGCATAGATAAAAGACGCTTACCTCCAATTTCGGTTTCAATAAAAACTTGTCCAGCCTTAGTTAAGCCTTGCTCAGGATTGACTATTTTTCCTATATAGGCAGAATCCTTACCATAAGGACTTTGACGCATAGCTTGAAGAACATTTTGACTTTCATCTTCTGGTACAATGCAAATTAGTTTGCCCTCATTTGCAAGATATAGCGGGTCAAGACCTAAAAAAGAAGCTCCATTACGCACTGAAACATCAATAGGCAATAAAGATTCTTGTAAATGTATACATACTTGAGATTGCATAGCAATTTCATTTAAAGTTGTAGCTAAACCGCCTCGAGTAGGATCTCGTAAAACATGTACATTCTCAGGTTTACTTACAGATTTAAGTATGTTTTCAACCATTTGCCCAAGGGGAGCAGAGTCAGAACATATATCAGAAATGAAGGACAATCCCTCACGCTGTCCCATAATGGTTAAGCCATGATTGCCAAGAGCACCGCTCACTAAAACAGCATCACCGAATTTAGCATTGTGCCCAGAAGGCGGGCATGGAGTAATAATTTCTCCTATTCCGGTGGTATTAATAAATATTTTATCACACATTCCCCGAGGAACGACTTTAGTATCTCCGGTGACAATTAAGACATTTGCCTCTTTTGCCGCCTTCGCCATATCCTTTACTACATTTTCTAAAATTTCAAGCTCAAGTCCTTCTTCCAAAATAAAAGCACAAGAAAGATATTTTGCCCTAGCTCCAAGCATAGCCACGTCATTTACGGTTCCGTGGATGGCTAAAGTTCCAATACTGCCGCCGGGAAAAAATAAAGGTGTAACAGTATAAGAGTCGGTGCTCATAGCCAATGCGCCATTGATTTGTAATAAAGCTGCATCGTCCATACGTTCCAATATGTCATTAGAAAAGTGCTGCAAAAAATATTCTGAAATTAAGCGTTGTGAAGCTCTGCCACCACTGCCGCTATCTAGAAGAAGAGTTTTTAACGTCATAATTAACTGTCCAAATTATAATTTTTAGGAAGTGCTTACTAATTGCTTTTGAAGAAAAACTAATTATTCATGCTATATTTATAGTAAGCAGCGCAAGACCCTTCTGTTGATACCATACAAGGTCCAACGGGTTTAGCCGGAGTACAAGCCTTACCAAATAAAGGACAGTCAAAGGGAAGTATTTTACCCTTAAGAACATCTCCACAGCGACAATGCGTTGTAGTTTTTACTT
>CAYJDL010000120.1:0-7134 GCA_964368885.1 uncultured Desulfovibrionaceae bacterium
AAGACAAAAATATTACCAATACAAAGAATTTTTTTTTCATTGCACTACTCCTTTTTTAATGAGCATGGATGAACTACAGCCTTTTGAAAAAAACACACACTTTTGTATTAAAAATACTTTTAGCCCTTAAACATCTTATTCTGTTACATAAAATAGATATTTTTCAACTTCTCTTTAATTATATTATGTTTTCTTGACTTTGTATACAATTTTATATGACAAAACCTAAATCTCATTTTTTTAACCTATACGACAATCACTTAATCAATAAATATATTAGTTTATCGGCAACAGTTAACAGTTCTTTGTGCGGCCCTCCACTGTGCATTACAGTTCCAAAAAGTAATTCTTGCTGTTTTTTTAATATTTTTCTGTCCATAATATGGGGCATAGGCGAAGCTAATGTTGTCGCAAGGCGTTCTACCAAAAGATAATTTTCTATTCCATGTAAAAATATAGGTAAAATTTTTTCAAATCCTTCTCTTTTTTCTGCCCAGTAATTTAAAGCTTCTTCATTAGGCTCGTTTCCTATAATAGTACAAAGGGCAGTGTAAAGATTATTTAAAGCACCTCCGGGGATACCGGAACGCCAACCGTAAAGCCATGGAGTACGCCGAAAAAGTAAATGATGCTTTTGCCCTAGATGAAGAAGCTTGCGCAATCCATCTCGAGCATCAAATAATGCCTGCGTATTTTTTGTGTAAGGCCATACATTCCCCATATTTTCTACATCCCATACAGGACTAAGCTTATTTTTTGGTTTTACTCCTCCTAATTGCTCAAATAATTGTGCCAGCCAAGCATTTGCTTCTGCTGAATCAGGGGTTTCTAAATGCGAATAAGACAACACATAACACCCCTTGCCATAATTACCTGAAATAACGCAAGGCTGACCATGTAAAAAACCTGCTCCCATATCAACACCAAATAAATCCTTCCATTGCTCTAAAGTCCCTTTTGGTAAAGCATGCAAATCAAGGTCTGCAAAGTGAAAATCCGAGCCTAATGAAGCATAAGATGCCAAAATATTAACTTCATCATTTTGCTCAGCAGCAAAGCGAGCAGGCCACCAAATGGGTAAAGCCATTGAACTTAATTTTGGTGAAAGACTATGCGTAGTAATATCGGCATTCACATGACCTGATACAAGATGCTGAATGCGATTTGTATAGCTTGCCCTTTTCCAAGGACAAAGTACTAAGCCATGGGCATGGGATAACCCAAGACCGGCACCGCCACAAAAGCCTAAATAATTACCGCCATCGGAAATATAATCTTTAATAGCCTTGATACCTTTTACTCCAAGATATTGATATTTAAGACTTGCAGTCCCTCCGGGAACTAACAAAAGACTTGGCTTGCTTAAAAGTGCGCCGTGGGTTATTTCATTGCAAGTAATAATTTGATGCGGAACTTGCATGCCCCGAAGAGTATGCAGGGCCATAAGCCCCCAAATATGTGACGCATCCCAAAGAATATAAATCGAACAGTGCATAACTTTGTCTCCTCATGAGTCATAGTATGTCACCTTTTGTGGAGAAATCAAGATGGCAATAAGTGCTTTACCCAAGGGCTATGAACCTCATAATGTAGAAGAACGTTGGTGTGAATATTGGGAACAAAATTCAACATTTACTCCAAATATGGAAGATGATAAACCGGCATACTCCATCGTAATTCCTCCCCCAAACGTTACAGGTGTTTTACATATTGGTCATGCCTTAAACCTTACCCTTATAGACGTACTCTGTCGTCATGCACGGCAAAAAGGTAAAAAAGTATTATGGGTTCCGGGAACGGATCATGCAGGAATTGCTACACAAAACGTTGTTGAAAGAGCTTTAGCAAAGGATGAAATTAAAAGGGAAGACCTTGGACGTGAAGCCTTTATAGAAAAAGTTTGGCAGTGGCGAGAAGAATATGGAAACACTATTTTGCAGCAAATTCGTCATATGGGCGCATCTGTTGATTGGTCTCGCTTACGCTTTACCATGGACGAAGGTCTTTCTAAATCAGTTCGCAAGGTTTTTGTAGATTTATATCATCAAGGCTACATTTATAAAGGCGATTATATAATTAATTGGTGTAGTCGTTGTCATACAGCTTTAGCAGATGACGAAGTTGAACATACAGACACAAAAAGTCATCTATGGCATATTCGCTATCATATTGTAGGCTTAGACGAAAGTATTACTATTGCGACCACCCGCCCTGAAACTATACTTGGAGATAGTGCAATTTGTGTTCATCCTGAAGATGAACGCTATGCCCACCTTGTAGGCAAAACAGCCTATGTACCCATTATCAAACGTGAAGTACCTATTATAGCTGACAGTTACGTTGATAGAGAATTTGGCACAGGCGCATTAAAAGTCACTCCTTCTCATGACCATAATGATTGGGCTCTTGGTCAAAAGCATGGCTTGGAATTTATTCAAGCTATTGACGATCAAGGTAATATGAAGGAAATAGCCGGTCCTTATGCCGGACTTAATAAAATGGTTTGCCGAAAAAAAATTATTGCTGACATAAAGGCTAACAATGATCTAGTACAAATAGACGATATTGAACACGCAGTTGGACATTGTTATCGCTGTCAAACTGTTGTCGAGCCTCATGTGTCAACTCAATGGTTTGTGGCAGCAACAAAACTAGCCCCAAGAGCAAGGGCAGCTGTGCCCAAGTTGACTCAAATATTACCTGAAACGTGGCTAAAAACTTACTATAATTGGCTTGATGGCATTCGAGATTGGTGTATAAGTCGTCAAATTTGGTGGGGTCATCGTGTTCCGGCTTGGACTTGCCAAGATTGCCAAGAGCTTGTAGTAAGCCTTGAAGACGTGCACACTTGCCCTAAATGCCAAGGGAAAAACCTTATTCAAGATGAAGATGTGCTTGACACATGGTTTTCCTCAGCCCTGTGGCCTTTCTCAACTCTTGGCTGGCCAGAAAATACTAAGGACCTTGAAACTTTTTATCCTACGGCAGTGCTAGTAACCGGCTTTGACATTCTTTTTTTCTGGGTAGCAAGAATGATGATGATGGGTCTTCATTTTATGGATGAAGTACCTTTTAACCACGTTTATTTACATGCCTTAGTGCGAGATGCTCAAGGGCGCAAAATGTCAAAATCTTTAGGAAATTCCATTAACCCTCTAGAAATGATTGAAAAATATGGTTGCGACGCCTTACGTTTTACCCTAACATCTTTTGCCGCTATGGGTCGTGATATTCGCTTAGCAGAAGATCGCATTGAGGGAAATCGTCATTTTGTCAATAAGCTATGGAATGCTGCTCGTTTTGCCTTAATAAATCTGCCGGACAATCCCCCTGTCCCCATAAAACTTGAGCAAGTGCAAGGATTGCATCATCAATGGATGTTACATCGTTTGGAAAAAGCTAAGGAAGATATGGAAAAATCCCTTGCAGATTACCGCTTTAACGATGCCGCTCAAGGTGGCTATAAATTTCTCTGGTATGAATTTTGCGACTGGTACTTAGAGCTAATTAAAGCTGATATGGTCGATGGGCAAGATATAAACCGTAAAAACCAAGCTCAATTTGTCCTTTGGACTGTCTTGCGTGAGATATTATTGCTTTTACATCCCATCATGCCCTTTGTCACGGCAGAAATTTGGCAAGCCCTACCGGGTGGAGAAGGTCAAGATATTGCTACTGAACTTTATCCAAGTCCTCGACCTGCATGCCATAAACCTAACGAGGCAGAGCAAATGGAATTTATTCAAGGTGTAATTGTTGCCGTGCGCACTATTCGAGCAGAGCTTAATATTGCCCCTTCTTTACGTCTGAATGTTTTTGCCCAAAGTGCAAGTGATGAACAAAATAATATTCTAAGCTTTTCCCAAGAAATGATATATAATCTAGCTCGTTTAGAAAGCCTTAATCTTGACAAAAATGCTACTCCCCCTAAAGCATCAGCTTCGCAAGTAGTTCAAGGTTGTCAAATTATTATCCCTCTTTCAGGTTCTGTTGATTTACATGGAGAATTAGCTAGAATTAACAAAGAAATTAGCAAAATTGATCATGAAATGGACACAATCAGCAAAAAACTAGCCAACAAAAGCTTTGTTGAACGTGCGCCTGAGCAGGTTGTACAAAAAGAACGAGATCGAGCAAGTCAAATGGATGATACAAGAACAAAGCTTGAAGCTTTAAGAGATCGCTTTCTGCAAGCTTTGGAAGAATAATTTTTTGTTGCGACAATTAAAGGGGGGAAAGATTTTACTCACAAAATCTTTCCCCCGACAAAAACGACAAAAAGAACAAACCAATCTTTGCTTATTTTTTACTCGACCAATAAGTAAGGGAATTATATAAAATCTCTGGAGATATGGGTTTAGTAATATGGTCATTCATACCGCTTTCCAAGCTTTTTTCTTTATCTCCGGTCATTGCATGTGCTGACATGGCAATAACAGGTAATTTGGCAAACCTTGGGTCTTTGCGAATGTTTTTTGTAGCTGTTAATCCATCCATAATGGGCATTTGAATATCCATAAACACAAGATCATAGTGTTTTTCATTAAGCATATCCAGGGGTTCTTGCCCTTTGTTTGCAATATCCAAAGTATAACCGACACTTGTTAGAAGTTCTTCAGCAATAATTTGATTAATTTGATTATCTTCTACCAGAAGAAGATGCGCTTCTTGCTGTTGATTTTTTGTCTCCAACTTGCTTTCATTTTGTGAGCAAAGATATTCCTGCTTATCATTGGAAATGTCAAAGTAGGCTGTAAAGTAAAAAGTAGAACCTTCACCTTGAATGCTTTCCACCCAAATTTTTCCATGCATTAACTCTACTATACGCTTCGAGATAGCAAGCCCAAGACCTGTACCGCCATATTTACGAGTTACCGAAGTGTCTGCCTGACTAAAGGCAGTAAAGAGCTTAAGGGTTTGCTCTTCGGTAAGTCCAATTCCCGTATCTGATATGGAAAAATTATAACAAATACTATCTTTGCTTATTAGAGAAGATTCGATATTAAGAGTAATTCCACCCGTCTTAGTAAACTTAATGGCATTGCCCACAAGATTAAAGATAACTTGCTTTAATCGTAAAGGGTCTCCAACAAGCACAGTTAGATCACTTTCATTCTTATTTATTTCAAAATAAAGATTTTTTTTCTCAACATCATTGTTAAAAAGATTTTGAATTTCCAAACAGATATCCTGCATGGTAAAGAGTGTGGATTCCATATCAAGCTTGCCTGCTTCGATTTTGGAAAAGTCTAAAATATCATTAATGATTCGCAAAAGTTCATTTGTAGAAAACAATGCTTTTTCCATGTAATCTTGCTGTATGGAATCAAGTTTAGTACCTGATAAGATACGCAAAAGCCCCAAGATACCGTTCATGGGCGTACGTATCTCATGGCTCATATTAGCTAAAAACTCACTTTTAGCTAAAGCATTTTTCTCGGCAATGTTTTTTGCCAATTCAATTTCACGAAGCATGGCTTTTGTTTCTCGCAAGTCTGTCACATATGCAATATATACGTCTTCGCTTTCAATATGCGCACGTGTAAGGCTAACTTCTATAGGTATTTCACCATTGTCAGCACCAAAGGTGAGCATTTCAAAGCGACTTTGCCCACACTCTGCTACCTCAGCAAATTTTTCTTGCAACATAACACCAGATTCTTTGCCGCACGGTTGAACAGCCGGAAAGGATTGCATAATCCTATTAAGATATATTTCCTTACTTCCAAAGCCAGACATGCACACCGCTGCTTCATTGCAATCAAGGATTTCAATATTTGCCGTTAGCATATTAATACCAAGTGGAACTCCGTTAAGAATGGCCTGAGTTCTTTTTTCAGCAGCTTGAGCTTTTCGCTTTTTCTCCTCAACTTCCCGTAAATCTCTATAAAAAACTACAATAAAATTTTGATCATTATATTTAGTGTGTATTGCTGTAGCTTCCGTCGGCACTTCTCTTCCATCAACGGAACGACCCATCCAAGGTTCAGAAATATAGCCATCAACAAATGCCTTTTGCAAGCAGTTTTGCATTTTTGCAAGAGATGGCGTGCCATCAGGTTGAAAATCTGGGTAGAGTTTGGTCAAATTCATTAAAAATTCTTGACGGCTATCTAGTCCAAAAGTATTAGCCATAGCCTTATTACAGTCTACAGGAACAAAGTTCTGATTCCAAATCATAGTACCCATGGGAATGGCATCAAGCATAATTGTACTATATGCTGTCGTGCTCTGTAACTTACGGGCTATTTCATTTTGCTCTCGTAAATCTTGAAAAAAGACAAACAAAAGTTTTTCTTGGTGTTTAAAGTTGGGGACAAAGGTCACCAGAAGGGGAACCTCTACACCGGAGGTGTTAATATGGGTAATATTCTTTTGTAAATACCCTTTTTCAAAGGCTTCTTGCACATAGTTCAATAAAAATTTTGAAGAATTTTCTCTTTCGACAGGATTTCTACCCAAAACTGTTAAAAAATTATCCAAAAAATCTTGAGTATTATCAAATTGAAAAAGTTTGACCGCTTCTTGACTTGCATAAAGTATAGCTTTGTCTTCAGACCAAACTTGCGTTGCCAGAGGCATAATATCTAACATTGTTTGCAAATGCTGATAAATAGTGTCTGACGTATGCTGTGTTTGTTGCAACTTTTCTTCTGCATCTAACAGCTTAGCCTCAGCTAGCCTAAGGGTATGACGTGTTTGCTCAAGCTCAGTCAAAAGTGACTGATATTTAACAAGTGTAGCGTCGGAATTTATGGACATATCGTTTAACTATCCCATAATAATTTTTGGCTTAAAATGATCTTAAGTAAACACCAAATATATTTCAGTGCTTCAACTACTTTAGCAAAGAAGAACACCGCATAAACCTACTACTCTCATAATTTTTTGAAAGTCCAGTCATACTGTGGGGGGAAGCTTTTTAATGAAGTTTTCATCAGAAAATTTTATAAACACTTCTAATCTTTTTTACTGTAAAATAACAATTCCGCTTAACCTTTATAAAGTCAAGCGGAATTACTGTAATAGATAAGGGCATTACTTGTCAATCTATTGTCCGATACGCATTCTTGTTAATAGCTCTGTTATTTTAGCTGTTTTAATTGGATTCATATAACTTAATATTTCACCCGC
>CAYJDL010000121.1:0-6939 GCA_964368885.1 uncultured Desulfovibrionaceae bacterium
TTTCAGATTGTATATGACCGAATAAAAATTGTCTAATTAAGGTAGCCTATCCATAAAGAGGAAAAAGCACACCAAAAGTCAACAGTTATAACTGTAAAGGATGCTTTGGAGTGGTTGCCATCTTCTTTGCGTAAAGCCTTACAAAATGACTATACGTTCAATTTTTCTTCAGCTGAACGTATAGTCATGCGTCGGCAAAAATATCTTACGCCCTCTGTATGGGCAGAGCGGCGGCGTGTGGTGCGCATGTCATCTTTACCTGGTCGCTGGCAAAATTTATTTACGCCCTATCTTGTGGGCATCATGGATGCAGCACGTCATCCCGGTGTGCAAACGGTAATTTTATGCAAAACACCGCAAACAGGCGGTTCCGAAGCCGGTCTCAATATTCTTGGACAAATGATTGAAATGTCACCCGGACCGGCTATGATTGTTTTTCCCGATGAGCTTACAGCCAAGGAAAACAGCAAAGATCGTATTTTGCCCATGCTTGAAGATTCCCCACGTTTGCGTAATTATTTATCCGGTTCTGTGGATGATGCTTCCAGTATTCGCATAAATTTAAAGCATATGCCCATTTATCTTGGCTGGTCGGGCTCTGTGTCACGCCTTGGGAATAAGCCTATACGCATTTTGATTTTAGATGAGCTTGATAAATATCAAAATCCACGCAAGGAAACTTCTTCCGAAGCATTGGCAGAAAAACGAACCATTACTTGGAAGTCACGCCGTTTTATTTTTAAGATTTCTACGCCTACCATAGAGGAAGGAGCTATTTGGAGAGCTTTTACCACTGAAGCACATGCACGTTTTGATTATCATGTGCTTTGTCCTGCATGCGGTACGGCACAGCAAATGTTTTTCAAGAATATCCAATGGCCAAAAGATGAAGATGATGCCGAAAAAGTGCTTTCTGAAAGACTTGCATGGTATCTTTGTGGACATTGCAAGGCACAGTGGACGGACGCTGATCGGGACGTTGCCACACGCAAAGGTTATTGGGTGGAGCGTAGCAGCGGTCTTGAGCTTTTTGCACATTTACATCAGCATAAACCCTCAAAAATTGGTTTTCATTTGCCGGCATGGTATAGTTATTTTGTTTCTTTGTCTGAAGTGGCTTGGTCACATCTTAAATGTGAAAAGTCGGGACGCATGGAAGATATTAAGGAATTTTTCAATCAATATTGCGCTGAACCATGGCATGAGGAACTTATGAAAAGGTCGGAAGATGTCATTCTCGCCTTGTGTGATGACCGTCCTCGTGGCATTGTTCCCGGCTTTATAAACAATATACCGCGTATTTCTTGCCTGTTAGCCAGTGTAGATACTCAAGGAGCCGATGAACAAAAGGGATATTTTCATTATGTAATCCGTGCTTTTGGTTATGGCGATGATGAAGAAAGTTGGCTTGTACAGACCGGTATTGCTCCATCATTTTCTGCTTTGAATACGCTTTTATGGAAAAATGTTTATCGTGATGCTGACGGTAATGAATATAAAGTGGCACATTGTATAATTGATGCCATGGGTTTACGCACAAAGGAAGTATATAAGTGGGCTATAAAGCATCGTGGACGTGTCTTTCCTTGGCAAGGAGTTCGTTCCCTTTCTCAACCCTATAATATATCGCCGCAAGAATTTTATCCAGATACCACGGGTAGAAAAGTTAAAATTGAAGGTGGGTTAAATTTATGGCGTTGCGACACAACATTTTTTAAGAGCGATTTGTCGAGCAAACTTTCCATTGCCAGTGATGATCCCGGTGCATTTCATTTACATAGCAATGGATTTGGAAAAAAAGGCGAACTTTCGCAATATGCCAAGGAAATGTGCGTGGAAGTTTGGGATGACACAAAAAATGCGTGGATAAATCCAAAGGGTAAAGCAAATCATGCTTGGGACTGTGAGGTCATGGTGCTGGCTTTGGCCTATATTCTGGGGGTGCGTAATATTGCGCATCCAAATACGCAAAATCAAGAAAAAACAAAACAAAGGGTGAGACAAAGACTTTCAAATCAACATTTACACAGCATTGGGAGGTAGGCAATGGATTTACGGGACAGATTGAATTGGCAACAAGCATGTACAGTTTTAGGGTGCAGTAAGTCAACGCTGTATAGGCTAGTGGAAGAAGAGATTTTACAAGCTTATGGCGTTGGCAAGCGATCTAGGTGGTATAGTCGTGTTGAATGTTTGGCCTATCTTGAAAAAAACTTACGGGAACGCAACAGGTAATAAATAGGAATAGCAAAAGGTACTTTATGGAAAAACATAAAAAAATCAAACTGAGTTCTCTATGTTTCCCCTATTGGGAAAAAGAAAAACGTGTGCGTGATGGTATAGCCTTACTTATGCGTGATGCCCCAGGGAAAAGCTTTGATAGATATTTTGAAGCTATGCTTTTAGCCACAAAACCAGATATTTGCAAAACCTTTTTACCGGAGTATGCTCAAGCTGACTTTGGTAAGGCTCTTCATGCTACGAACTATGCTTCGTGGAAATTTGCTAAAGAAGACAAAGTACGTTATGAAAGGTGCAAGTCTAATATAGATTATCATGTTAATAGCATTCTATCAGGAGAATTTTTTAAAAAAGAACGTTTTCAAAAAATAAATTTTAAGGAAATAGCAATTTATCTTTTTATGGCTTTAGATGTCATGGATATAGAGATAGCTAATCAAAGTGCATGCTTGACCTATCTTGAAAAAAAGTCTTGCCAAGTGGAAGAATAGGCATTATTTGTAAAGGGAGGGCAGGAAATGCGTCAACATTCCCCACCCTAGGGCAATCCCCCTGTATTGAGTATACAAGTTTCAAGCCCAGTATGGAGTCCGAATCCTGCTGGGCTTGAAACGTTTTAACGGTTTATACGTTTAACGATCAATGCCACAACGACGCCCCCGACAATAGTCACGAGCAAATCAAGCAAGAGATGTTCCATAGGACACCCCCTTGTTATGAAACTCGGGGGATTGCCCAAGGCGTTTTTACAAGTTTCTTTGTTTTTTAGCAAGAACAAAAAAACTAAAATTCTTTTCCCAGTATTCCCAGTGTTCCCAGTATTCCCAGACAAGCCATTCTTTTCATGCTAAGCATTAAAGCATGACAGCAATTTGGACAAAGGAAGAACTCCACTCATTACTTGCCCATTGGAAGGCAGCTTACAAAGCCGCAGCGACTGGTAAATCTTATACCATTGGTGGGCGTTCTCTTACACGTCAAGATTTGTCAGAAATTCGAAATCAAATAGATTTTTTGGGACGTGAGCTTCGTGCTTTAGAAAGTGGTACTTCCACCCAATACCGTAGGGCTTTGGTGGTACGATGAAAGTACGCAAAAAGTTGACCGTAGGCAAGCGTGTTTCTCAGCCAAGCTATGATGCCGGAGCTTTTCGTGGATCTCTTGCCGGTTATCATGGACCGCAAACTCACGGAAGTTTTGCCGAAGAAAAAGAACGTGTCATCATGCAAAGGCGTACTGCCGACCTTGTTGCCAATGATTGGGCGGCAAGTTCTGGCATTTCTGCCATTGTTGATAATAGCGTTGGCACAGGTCTTTCGCCTCAAGCTAAGCCTATCACCAAGATACTTGGCATTGAAAAAAGTGAAGCTCGTGACATTGCTCGTAATATGGAATGGCTTTGGAGTGAGTGGACACAAAAAGCTCATCTTTCTGACAATATACAATTTGATGATTTGCAATACTTGGGTTTGCGTACTATGCTTAAGCTTGGGGAAATGTTGCATGTGCCTATTATGCTTTCAGAGGAAGAGCGCATTAAACAAGGACGACTTTTTTCTCTTTGTATCCAAAACCTTGCCCCACAACGGCTTTTAACTCCATCTGATTATCTGGCAGAACCTACGGTACATGATGGTGTGCATCTTTCGCCACATGGTGTACCGCAAGGTTATTATATTGCTTTGCCAAAAGCTCTTGATGCCAGTAACGATAGTCTTTTAACCTCTTCTGTAGCCGCACCTCCGTCCACAGAATGCGCTTATATTCCTGCACGTATTGGTCACAGGTCAGGAATTTTTCATCTTTTTAGGCATGAAAATGACGAACAAATTCGTGGTTTATCTCCACTTTCCACAGGTATTCGTCTTTTTAGGCATTTAACTGACGCCCTTGACTATGAACTATACGCCCAAGTTATTGCGGCAGCCTTTCCCGTCTTTTTTGCCACAGAGCATCCTCCGGCAGGGGCTCTTACGCCAAATGCTTCTCAAGCAAAAAATGAGGCACAAGAGCCCTATCAAGCCATCGGAGCAGGCACAATGCTTTATGGTGCACCGGGTGAAAAGCCGGAAATTTTAGAGAGTAAGCGTCCATCGCAAAATTTTGTATCCTTTGTGGAAATTATTATGCGTGCCATGTCAGCAAGCCTTGGCATTCCTTATGAAAGTCTTTCCAAAGATTTTAGCAAAACCAATTACTCTTCCGCTCGTGCAGCTTTAAATGAGGCGTGGAAGATGTATTTGTATTATCGTAAGTGGTTTGTACGGTTATATTGTCAGCGTATTTATGAAATGGTTATGGAAGAGGCATATTTACGAAATTTGCTAGTCTTGCCCAAAAAGGCACCGGGCTTTTATGAAGCACGTTCTTTGTGGTGTGCTGCTACATGGGTAGGGCCTGCTCGTGGCTATGTAGATCCGGTAAAAGAAACCACGGCCACGGTCATGGCGATGGACAATCATCTTACCACTCGTGCGGAAATTTGGAAAGAGCGTGGTGCGGATTTTGATGAAGGGCTGGAAATTATGCTGGATGAAGCTGAACGCATGCAACCTTTGCAAAGACTTAAAGCGTCGCCTTTACATGTAGAAGACATTGATTCGCAAGAGAAGGAGCAAGATGATGTTGCATAATATGTGGGCTTTACCCTTGGACATGGCAGAAAATGTCTTACGTCATCTTTTTAGCTCTAATGAAAAACTTTCCTCCTTACCTTCAAGCGGTGGAGAGCAAAAAAATGGCTACAGTGTGCATTCAGGCATTGCGCTTATTGGCATATCTCTTCCCATAACCAGAAGCGACATGGTTTCATCTTGGTCAGGAGAACGATTAAGCATTGGGCAAGACAGCATTCGTCAAAGCCTTATGGCGGCTTATGCGGATGTTACAGTAAAAAGTATTTTGCTTGTTATTAATAGTCCCGGCGGTGTGGTGCATGGCACTAAGGAATTATCTGACTTTATTGCAAATTCCCCTAAAACCATAGCTACATATGTAGACGGTCTTTGTACCTCGGCGGCCTTTTGGTTAGCCTCAGCTACTGGGCGTATTTTTAGTCCACAAACGGGCACAGTGGGTTCTGTAGGTGTCATTCAGCTTCATGCGGATTTTAGCCGTTATTATGATAAACTTGGCGTTACATTTACGCCTATAACCGCCGGCACTTACAAGGCAGTTGGCATAGACAGTAAAGCTTTATCTCATGAAGATATAAGCTATTTACAAAAACATATCACCGCTGTGCATAATATTTTTAAAAGTGATGTAAAAAAGGGACTTACGCTTAACGCACCGGAAAAAGATTGGGGAGAAGCTCAAGTATTTTTAGCTGATGAAGCTTTGTCCTTGGGTCTTATCTCGCAAGTGGTGCAAGATGTTCAAGAAGTAATACAAATACTTAATAAGGAGTTACATATGGATGCGCAAACTTTAGCCACAGAACATCCGCAGCTTTTGGCACAAATTCAAAGTGAAACCGCAAAAGCTGCGGAAGAACAAGCTACCGTCAAACTTAAGGCAGAGCATGAACAGGCACACGCTGCTTTATTTGCAGTTGTAAAGGCTTGTGTTGGTGAAAAGGCTATGACTGGCATTGAGAATATGCTGGAACAATGTCAAAAAGCACAACTTAGTGACGTTCAAATAGTGGCTCTTGCACCCACTTTGGCTACATCAATTGTTGAAAGCCAGCCGGAGCAAAGCAACGAACAAACGGCTATGCAAAGTATTTTGAAGAATCTTCAAGTCATTTCCCCTGACCCTCTTGCCGCCGATCCTAAACAAATAATCAAGACGCAAGGCAAAAGCGCACTTGTGCTTGATGCAGAAAACCGCGCTCACAAGGGATATGTATAATTATGGCATTAAAATATACCAGTGAAGACATGGGCACAAGTCTTTCCGATTTGCTCATTTATGAAATTCATGCTGCTTACAGTCGTGAACAAGTTAAACTATCAGAAAATACCAATGCTCTTTCTAAGGGCGTTGTTCTTAAAGTCAATACCGACGGTTCATACTCTGAATTTACAGCTGCAGAAGGCGAAAGTGCTGCCGCTGTTCTTGCACAAGATGTACCTGCCAATAGTGGTGAAGCTGTTATTTTTGTGCGTGGCGTGGTTCTAAATAATGCAGCTTTACAATGGAAAAGCGATATTACTGATGCAAATAAAAAAGCAGCACTCACTTCTTTAAAAAATGCAACCATTATCATAAAGGAATAAGCCATGTCCATGTATAATGTAACCCCTTTTACTGTGGCTGAAATGACTGATGCCATCAATAAATTACCTGCCATGCCCTTGCGCCTTGCCAATCTTTTTATGGTAAAATCCGTGCGCACCACCAATGTTTTGTTGGATATTAAAAAAGGCCGCATTACCCTTGTTGAAGATCAAGATCGCTCTGCTCCTGCTCAAAGCCTTGCCGGAAAGGGAGATAAACGCAGTGCTAAAAGTATTGAAACTGCGCATTTACCACAATCGGATAATATTCGCCCTGAAGATATTCAAGATGTACGCTCTCTTGGCAGTAACGAACCTTTACCGGTGATTGTTGCCGTTAATGATAAACTTACTATCATCAAAAATAACATTGCCATGACTAAGGAAATGCATCGCCTTGGAGCTATTAAGGGTATTGTCATGGATGCTGATGGAAGTACTGAAATTCTGAATCTTTTTGATCTTTTTGGTTGCA
>CAYJDL010000122.1:0-2041 GCA_964368885.1 uncultured Desulfovibrionaceae bacterium
GGTAACACAAGCTAAAAGTCTACCCACAGGCAACATTGCTGTAGAGGGCGTTTTGCGCAATCCGGAACATAAAGAAGTCATTAAATTTAGTGCCGAGCTAAAAAAAATAGAAGTTAATTCCTTAGATACTTATGCAATAGTGTCTTTGACCGCTACAAACAAAAGGAAATAAGACATGAAAAAGTTTTTTTATTTTTTGTTTTTGCTTACCTTTATATATTTAATTCCCACACATGTACAAGCTGAAAAAAATCCTCATACAGCAATTCCTTCTTGGGAAGGACCATATTGTATTGGAATCAATGGTCCTTGTATGAGAATCACTGAACAAAATCTAGAACCCAACAGTAACACAACTTATGCTCGCATAGTGTTTGATGACAGTAAAGGTCGTATTTTTATAACCGAAGGAGAAGTTATTATTAAATCTCCTCATGAAGCTGAGTTTTCTTTATTAAAAATCATTCGTTCAGAAGATGGGCAATCTATGACAATAGTCGAAAACCCAGCCTTTAAATCTTGGGGCAATGATACAATAGATAATTATGGATATTCACTTTTGCTTGGTAAGTATTTTGATATGGAATAATTTTTCCAATTGATTACTGACGGTTAAATAGACTTTTTTAACGAACTGCTATAACATTTTAACAGTAAAAGGATTATCATGAAAAAAATAGTACTTACTTTTTGTGTTGTCAGCCTTTTTACTTTTATAAATGCATTTGCTCTTGCAAATAACGAACAAAACAATTGTCCTGATAAAAGAGTTGGAGAGTTTACAGTTGAAGGTACTTTTGTCAAAGAAACAATTCATGAAGGATATTTTGGTTTCTTAGTCAAAGGAAAAGATGGAAAAAACTACGATATTGGCATTGGAAATGATAGCTACCCTCCAGAGTTTTCCGACATGAAACCTGGTGCCACTATCATAATTCCTTTTTATAATATACAATATTTTGACTCTGGTTTAGGAAAATGCGTGGTAAAAAGTCATCTTAATACTGAATCTAGTAAGAAGGGAAGCTATTCAAAATAGCTTCATTGATTATTACAACATATTATAATTTTTGGAATTGGCAGCCTACTAAAATAATTACGTCATACTTCAAAAAAAGCAATCTGGAGGCAAGATGAACAATATTCCCCTTCTTTGGAAATTCTTCGGTTTTTTTCAAACTCCTTTTTTGAGAATATGGCATTTGTTGGCAATTGTATTAGTCAGCGCACAACTTATCAAGAGGTTTCGTACCCCTTTTGTAGACTCATGGCACATTGAAATTGGCCTCTTGCTGGTTCCATTTATCTGCATTTTTTTGTTTGCTAGTTTTAAAAGGCGAGGCTTAAAGTATTTTTTCCCTTATTTTTGGGGTCAGACACAGTTATTTACCAAGGATGCGCAAAATCTTCTCCAAGGTATCATTCCGGCTCCCCGACCAGGAGGCTTACCAGGTGTAATTCAAGGGATTGGTTTTTTATGCTTTTTTTTAACTGTTAGCTGTGGATTTATTTGGTATTTGCTTTGGGAAGTAAATCCTAAGTATTCAGTCAACTTCCTTGATTATCATAGATATTTTGCATACGCCCTTGCTGTATATTTTCTTGGACATGGCTTTATGGCTTTAAGACACTTTATAATTTGGAAAAAAAATACTTTTTCTAAAAAATTAAATAGTTAGACATTTTATTGACAAGCTTTCATGTTTTACCATAGAAGGCAAGCTTGCCAAAAGATTATTTTTCAAATAAAGTGTCTCGTTGGTGGTAAAATCTTTCTTAAGGACATTATATGGGACGTTTTTCTGGTTTTGATGAAGTTTATGCTGCGCTTTATGTCGATTTTGATAATATATACACTCGTTTTCTTGAAATGGACCCAGAAGCTGCTCGGGCATTTGGGTCTTTACCGCATCAATGGATTAAGTGGCTTGAAACTCACGCTTTGAGAATTCTTTATGGTGATGGAGTGCGAAGACGCATTTTAAAAAGAATTTGTTACATTAATCCACAACGCTACCATGACTTTCGTACTAATTTTATT
>CAYJDL010000122.1:2051-6937 GCA_964368885.1 uncultured Desulfovibrionaceae bacterium
CGTGTTGTGGACTGTCCGCCGCTAACTAATCAGGGTAAAACAAGTACAGATATACATTTAGTCATGGACTGTATGGATGACTTATCTCACTCTACTCGCTTTGAGGAGTTTATTATTCTTTCAGGCGATGCTGACTTTACACCACTTTTAATTCGCTTACAAGAGCATGCACGCAGAACACTTGTTCTTTCAGTAGGTTATTCATCTCCTGCTTATACAGCGGCAGCGTCTTGGCGTATTCGAGAAGATTGGTTCATGCGTCAAGCTCTTTTAGAAGATAATTCAACAGATGGTGGCATTGTGCAAGCTTTTCCAATTGCTACTATTCCGCCAACACCTGATGATGTTGAAGGTTGGTAAATGTTTTTCATAATAGGACTTATTATTGGGAGCGTACCTATTGGCTACTTTTTACGAAAAAACAGTCATGCTGTAAATTTTACAAATCGAGCTCTTGTGTTTGTTATTTATGCATTACTTTTCTTTATAGGATTAGGACTTGGGAGCAATGAAGAGCTTTTATTACGTCTTTCAAAACTTGGGGTTCAGGGTATTGTAATTGGAGTTTTAAGTGCCCTTGGCAGTGTTTTTGCTGTTTGTTTTGTTTTTAAATCTTTTTTTTCAATTATTTCTACTAATAAAGACAATAAATCATGAAAAGTGCTCTATATATACTTTTCTTCTTTGCTTGCGGTATAATAGTTGGCACTCAAGGATTAGTAGACGAAAAACTTAGCGAGGACTTGCTAACGTATACGCTTTATGCAATGCTAGTGTTTGCAGGCATGACTATGGGCTTTGAAACGAAGAATTTTTTAATTATTCGTGACTTTGGTTTAAGAGTTTTACTTTTACCTATATTTAGTGTTTTAGGTACTTTTCTTGGAGTGGTCATTTCGTGGGCTCTTTTACATGCCTTACAGTACCACTTATCCTTTAGGGATGTATTAGGAGTTGGAGCAGGTTTTGGTTATTATAGCCTCTCAAGCGTAATGATAACACAATTTGGAAATGCTGAGCTAGGTTCTGTAGCCTTAATTGCCAATGTCAGTCGAGAGCTTTTAACCTTACTTTTTGCTCCAGTTTTGGTACGTTATGCTGGAGGATTTGCCCCTGTAGCTTCCGGTGGTGCTACTACAATGGACACTTGCATGCCTATCATAGCCCGCTATGCCGGTGAGCAATATGCCATAATGGGTGTTTTTTCCGGTATGACTTTAACCATTGCTGTTCCATTTTTTGTTACGGCAATTTTTACCTTTTAAAATTTGACTAGTTTGAGTAAGATTTTTTTTCAAATTGCATCTCGTGCTTGACAGAATAGCCAAGCTATTACATAGTCGATGCTGTCAACCATATTTTAAGAAGGAGATTATTAATGTTTCGTATTTTAATGACTGCTATTTTGACCCTAGGTATTTGCTGTAGTGTAGCGTTTGCGGCTGAAAAAAAATATACAGTTGCTTCTGATGGCACATGGCCTCCCATGGAATATTTGAATGATAAAAAACAAATCATTGGATATTCCTCTGCTTACCTAGAAGCTATTGCGAAAGAAATGGGTGTTGAATTTGATATTCGCAATGTAGCTTGGGATGGCATTTTCGCCGGAGTTGCAGCCGGAAATTATGATATTGTAGCCTCTTCTGTTACCATTACACCTGAACGCCAAAAGCAGTTTTTATTTAGTGACCCCTATTGCGAAATTCACCAAGCACTTATTGTTCCAAAAGACTCCAAGATTAAATCTATGGCAGACTTAAAGGGCAAGACTGTTGGTGGGCAAATTGGCACAACAGGCATTTTTGTAACCCAAAAAGCTAATGTTGGTGCTATCATTAAAGAATATGATGACGTAGGTCTTGCTGCCCAAGACATGGCCAACGGACGTATTGATGCCATTATGGCCGATGCTCCTGTTTCAAAATATTATGCTAATAAAAGAAAGGACTTTACTGATAAGTTTAAAGTTGTTTTAGAGACCCCTGAAGCTGAATACTATGGTTTTACCATGCAAAAAGGTCGCGAAGACTTAGCTAAAATTTTAAATGAAGGTATTAAGCGCGTAAAAGAAAAAGGCATTGATAAGCAATTAATGATTAAGTGGATGGGTGCTGAATAATTTAAGTACGCTGATTAAATGAAACGTAAGCATTTAATCAGCGTTTTTTTTAAATAACACCCCAAGCTACGAAGCTTGGGTTAAAAGAGAAAACTATGCCGCAAAAAAATACTCCTCCTAAAACTGAAGAGCACGGCAATATTCGCATTGTAGTTAGCGATGGCGTAAGTATTCCTGACCCGAGAGAATGGCGTTTAATTAATGCGTGGTCCATTGCTCTTTTTGGAGCTATTGCTACCTTATTTAGTTTATGCTTATTTATGCCGGATCCCTACTTGAATATAGTATCATTTTTGCCGGATGGACTCATAGTTACTTTTCAAGTTACTGCTTTGTCAATTGCTTGCGCAATCCCTTTGGGACTTTTGACAGGTCTTGGGCGAATTTCACAAAATAAATTTTTTAATCTTTTAGCATCTACCTATGTTGAAATAATTCGTGGTATACCATTATTAGTGCAAATATTTTATATATATTATGCATTAGCTAAATTTTTACAAGTTAGCGGTTTAGTCGCTGCGGTTATTGCTATATCTTTTTGCTACGGTGCCTACATGGGGGAAGTCTTTAGAGCTGGAATTTTAGCTATACCCAAAGGACAGCTTGAAGCAGCAAGGTCACTAGGTTTTAATAAATTCCAAACAATGTTTTTAGTTGTACTCCCCCAAGCTTGGCGAACTATTTTGCCTCCGGTTGGCAATGAATGTATTGCTATGCTTAAGGACACAGCACTTGTCTCAGTAATGGCAATGCCAGACCTTATGCAAAGAGGTCGTTCTTTTGCAGCAAAAACATATTTATATTTTGAAACTTATACTGTGATTGCTCTTATCTATCTTATTATAACATTGCTTTTATCCAAGTGTGTTAGCATTATAGAAGGAAGGCTAAATTATTATGACAAACGAAAATAAATCGCCTATTATTAGCATTAGTAATGTATGGAAATACTTTGGGGAATTACCTGCTCTCCAAGATGTAAGCCTAAATATTCATAGTGGTGAACGTGTAGTAATTATTGGTCCTTCTGGCTCCGGTAAATCTACCTTATTACGCTCTATTAATCGTTTAGAGGAAGTAGATCAAGGAGTTATTATTGTTGATGGTCGTGAAATTACTAGCGATGAGCACGATATAAATGTCATCAGGCAAGATTTAGGCATGGTATTTCAGCAATTTAATCTTTTTCCTCATAAAACAGTTTTAGAAAATTTAACTATGGCTCCCATCCGCCTAAGAAAGTCATCTAAAGGCGATGCTATAGAGCTAGCTTTAACTTTATTGAAAAAAGTAGGAATTAGCGAAAAGGCTAACGTTTATCCAGCTATGCTTTCTGGAGGACAGCAACAACGTGTAGCTATTGCCAGAGCTTTGGCTATGCAACCAAGTATCATGCTCTTTGATGAACCAACTTCTGCACTTGACCCTGAAATGGTAGGTGAAGTGCTTGATGTTATGGTAAACTTAGCTGAAGAAGGCATGACAATGGTCTGTGTTACTCATGAGATGGGCTTTGCTCGCACTGTGGCAGATCGAATTATCTTTATGGACCATGGTCAAATTATGGAAGTCGGAACACCGGAACAAATTTTTTCATCTCCTAGGGCACCTCGTTTAAAGCAATTTTTAAATCAAATTTTATAATGCAGCAAGCAATTGTAGCCGTTAGTGGCGGTGCGGATTCATTATATGCTTTATTAAGCCTAAAAGAGCAAGGTTATAAAGTAAGTGCTATGCATGGTCTTTTTTTACCAAGTATAGCTCACAGCTTAGACACACAAAGGACAACAGATGACGTTGTTAAAAATATAACAGTTTTGTGTGCAGAATATAATATTCCACTACATATTATAGATTTAAGCCATGAGTTTGAGCAATTAGTCATTATTCCTTTCTTACAAGAGTATGCTCATGGTAAAACGCCAAATCCTTGCGCTTTATGTAACGCTCAGATAAAATTTGGTTTATTGCGTAATGCCGCCTTAAAGCTGGGAGCAGACTACTTTGCAACAGGGCATTATGCAAAACTTAATACTAAGGCCCATAAGATGGAAAGTGCTTTAAGTAAGGGCGTTGATAAAGCTAAAGATCAAAGCTATTTTTTAAGCTTAGTACCATCTCATTCTTTGCAAAATGTGCTTTTTCCTTTAGAAATGACCACCAAAGCGCAAAATTTATCTTTTTTGCAGCAAAGAAATATTGCCATGCCTGTTCCTAAAGAAAGCCAAGAAATTTGCTTTATTCCTTCTGATGCCTATAGAGACTTTATGCAAATGGTTGCAAAATCATATGACATACCTCTTGGTCCTTGCGGTTCAATATATGTTCTTGACAATAAAAACGAAGTTCTTTTAAAGACAAAACACAATGGACTTTGGCAGTACACTGAAGGTCAAAGGAGAGGCTTAAATGTTTCTTGGAAGGAGCCGCTTTACGTTGTGGCGAAAGATTTAAAACGAAACGCCCTTATTCTTGGGAATAAAGACGTCGCAACTTTGAAATCTTGTCAAGTACGACAATTAAATTTTTTTGTTGAACCAAACTACTGGCCAGATAAGCTTTTTGCTCGTGTACGCCATGGTCAACAAGAAGTATTAGCAAATATCAAAATATATAATGACCAAAGCTTAAGAATATTTTTTAATCAGGAACAAAACCCAACTGCACCCGGACAAATAGCCGCTATATATGATGCCAATGGGCAGGTTCTCTGTGGTGGAATTATTCATACAATAAATGAAGAAAACTAAAAATGTGGCTATTT
>CAYJDL010000123.1:0-6898 GCA_964368885.1 uncultured Desulfovibrionaceae bacterium
AATTGAATATGGAAAAGCCTTGCATAGATTGCCCAAATAATTTAGGAAATATCTTCCTTTGGGTCGCCACTTATAATTGTAGCCCATGCGTAATTCGCCCTAATTAAACCACAAATAATGCCTACGCTAAAAAGAGGGAATCCGGCTTGAATGGCAATGGCATTAATTTTGTCTAAAATCTTTAAAGCAGGGAAGTCTTTGCGAAATCCTGTTAGCGGTGATTTTGTTTTAATTTTGCGCTCTACATATAAAAAAAGTATTCCGGCAACAGCCGCAAGGGTGATAAGGGCTAAACTTAAAAAAATCACCCCAATATGAAAGGCAAAAAACATTATGCTTAGCGATTGAGGTAAAACAATTTCATTTTTTAATAAAAGTAATGAAACAAGGTAAATAACTAAGGAAATAGGGCTTAGAAAAATTACAATTGTGGTATGGCGAGTTTTCCACAGACCGAAAAAGGCGCATAGTAATACAAGCCACGATAAAATTAAAGTATAATCTCCAAAGCTTAAAATTCCCGGTGTCAAAGTATGAGCAAGGGAAATAGTAAGCGACTGGAATATAAAACTTAAAGCAGCAAGAACAGTTGCTATAATGCGTAACCAACGCAAGCGCAAAACTAGTCCGAAAATGCCGCTTAAGGTTGTCGCCGCTAATAGGATAAATGTCAACAGCATGCTATTTTCAAATGATACCATCTAGTAACTCCCCAATATATTTATGTAAATTTGGAGGTAATAATTCTTCTAAAAGTAAAACGCATTCTTTTTTTTTGCCATTATTTAAATGATGACGTAAGGGAGAATGCACTAAAGCACGAAAAAGTGCAGTATTAGTGTCAGTTTTTTGTGATAAATTCAAGACCAAAGGGCGCAATCTACCTAAAAAACTTGTCATAGGTGCATGTGGTTTTAGCCATGTTTCAAGCTCGGTGCGTAATAAACGTGACCATGCCGGACTTGCGCCTTGGGTGCTAAGGGCAGCCATAAGCGTGCTATCATTATGATTTGTACCCTTTGCATGAGCTAAAGCAGGCACTATGCAATTTCCATGCAAGGGCGCATCAACACAATTACAAAAAATTCCTCGTTCAATGCACAGTTTAGCAATTAATGTGTTTAAATCCTTTTTTGCGGTACAAGCAAAAACAAGGCTTTTTGAGTGTAAGTCTTGTTCTTGAAAATGCCGTTTTTCCATTTTTAGTTGAGTAAAGTGCTGTAAGTCATCCCAAATTTCTGCAAAACCATTGGGGTCTAAAACTAAAACCTCTTGAGCCATTGCTTCTAATAAAGTTGAAGCCTTACGCACTCCAACTCTACCACCGCCTATTATTAAGCATTTGCTGTAACGTAAATCTAAAAAAAGAGGATAGTACATTTTATTCTTATTAATTGCTAATCTTAGCATTACAAACATGCATTTTATTATCTAAAGTAAGAACCACATATTTGGGATTAAGCTCTTGAATTAACCAACCTTGTGGTAGAGTTTGGTCTTGATAATACATTTTTCCATCAATCTCAATTCCAAGTTTTTCCACGTTCGTTGCTTGATTCCAAGAAAAAAATTGGCAAGGGTCAAAAAGGGTTTTACTTGTTTTTTCACTTTCTTCAGCACTTTTTTGCGCTGTGGGAATTTTTATAAAAGGTAAAGTTATTTCAAATAAATTTTGCACTTTAAGTAATATTTCTTCAAAAAATACTTGTTCCTTAGCATTTAAATCAAAAGTAATAACACCAATTTTTAAGGAATCAGGTAAAAATCTTACTTTACTATACAATTGAGCCTTTTTTAGCTCTGCATCCAAAGAATTATGCAATGTTTCCCAAGTAATAATTTTTTGCTTGGCTTTAATAATTTTTAATTTTTCCTGAACTTCCTTTAAAATTTCCTGTGCTACTTCTTGTTTTTGAGCATAACCTACAATTTTCAATGAATTTTTGTAATTAACTACAAACCAAGGAGCATTGGCATGTTGCAAAACATTTTCCACATCCTCTTTTATTTGCTCAATTACTAAAACTTCAATTTCAACAGCTTGTTCCAACCCTTGAATATAGTCTTCTAAATGCAGTAAATTTTTATATTTTGATACAAAACCCTTGAGAACAAATTTACTATCAATTTGAACTAAATTAACCTTTGAGTATGCATTTTGTGTCAAAATACTTTGAATTGCTGTAAGGTTATCTTCTGATATCTTTACCTTTATTCCAACAGTTAATGCAATTAACAAGCAAATAATTATTAAATATATAATAATTCGCCATAATTTTCTTTTAAAAGTCACATACATATGCCTATTTTATGGGAACGCCCAGTGAATGATTAAATGTTCTGGTCGTTGTTTTGCTCGAATTTGTACTGGTGCTACTACATCCCCCTGGTTTTGCTGGTGGTGGTATGGCAGGTACTTGCAATTGTTCACTAACACTAATAGCAGAAGCAATATGCGGTGGTGGCCTTTCAAGCATACTTCTAGGGTCAACTATGCGTGGTGAAAGAACAAAAAGCCTTTCAATAACATTTTTCTTTTCGACGTCCTTTTTAAAAGCATAACCTAAAACAGGAATGTGCATTAAAACCGGAATGCCTGATTCAGTTTCTTCTGATCTTTCGTAATAATAACCACCAACAATTAGGGCTTGATTTTCCGGAACCATAGCTTGAGTATTAATAATACTTCTGCTAACTGTTGGAAGTTTTACAGATTCGCTTGTTGGATCAGTGCTACTACTGCCACTTTCAATATGAACAACAAGTTTAACTAATTTATCTTGACCTTCTGGCGAATCAACAATGTGTGGCGTTACCTTAAGTACAGTGCCATATTCAATGGCAAATAAATCAGCAACTTCTGTTCCGGCAACATCAATATAAAATGTACTTACATTTTCTAAGGAAGCTTGAACATTATCCATAGTTAAAACAGCAGGGCGTGAAAGAGTTCTTGCATCTCCAATTTCTTCAAGAGCTGAGACCCTAGCCATAAGCATATCAAGTCCGTTGGTATAAACAGTGGTTAAATTAAGTCCGCTGCCTACGACATTTGTTAAGTCTCCGGTATTATTAATACCTCCGCTCATAGCCCAATCACCGCTATTAAAATTGGTAGAACCGCTCCAAGCTATGCCTAATTCTCTAGCTTTATTGACGGAAACGTCAATTATGGCAACTCGAATTTCTACAAGAGGCGTCGGCTTATCCAAGGCTTTAATAAGACCTTCGTAAAAAGGCATTCTATCGGCATCATCCCAAATTATAACGGCATTAAGGCGTGCATCGGCTAAAATTCTAGCTCCGCCGCTATCGGCATTTGTGTTGTTATTATTATTGGTAACTTGTGCAGGTGCTTCAGGTGTTTTTTTTTCCCCAACACTTCCAACTCTTTGCACAGTTGTAATTGCTCGTTTTACATCTTGAGATTTTGTAGCTGAACCAGTGATTTCTCGTAAAAGTGTTGCAACTCCCGGTACGACTACCTCCTCATTTAAGCCTGCAACTGTAATATCTCTTGCCCAAGCATGTTTGAGCTTAAAAACTTTTGTGGCTTTTTTCTTATCCACTTTAACAATGGAAATTTCAGCAACTAGTTGTGATAATACATCAATATATGGTTTTGGTGCGGTTACTCTAAAGACGCTGCTTCCGGAAGTTCGTAAGGGATAACGCTGATCATATAGTCCAAGAGCTCGTAATCTACTGCGCAATACGCCTATTGAGGTACCTTGCAAATTAAAGAGCATACTCTCCATTTCAGAACGTAAACAAAAGAAAATGCCATCAGTTTGGCTATAGGAAGCAATTTTTTTATTACGTCCCATAAAGCTTAAAAATTCTTCAGAAGTATCAAAGTTAAAGGTACCTGTAAGCGTACCCCCATTTCCGCTGCTTAAGCCTTCACTAAAAGAAACAGTTAACCTTCTCCAGTCAGCAAATGCTTCAAGAATTTTTACAATATCTTCTTCGCCCTTAGTTTCATAGGAGAAGCTAGCTCCAAATGCCGATGTGCAAGAAATGTTAGAAATAAAATAACCTTGGAATAACAAAAAAAATACACTTAAAAATAAAAACTTTTTCAATACATGCTCCGATTAACCTAGAAAACCAAGTCTACTGTCATTAATTAAGCCAGTTATGTTAAACTCAATTGTAATGGGTAAAATTTATTATGAATTTATAAAGATATTTTAAAAACATCTAGCGTATCAGGCGCACTTTAAAATGTAGATATTAAGAAGTCAACAAAAAAAAAATTAATAAAAAAATGAAGATTACATTAAAATAGCTAATGACATATGTTACAAAACTGTGTATATAAAACATATACTATGGCTTGCTTTTTTAGTAAATTAATATTGTTTGCTGTTTGTCAGGTATTCCAGAAGGTTACACTTATGCAAAGTAAAAAATTTGTTTTAAATAAATTTAGAATACTTTTAGATAATATGCTAAATTCATTCAACTTTGGTATGCATGCAAAGCTAGTTATACTTTTTGTATTTATTAAGGTTATACCTTTGATATTATTGGCACTTGTTGCTTGGTACCAAGCAGTAGAGCTTGGCAATGAAATGGGAATACGCACTAAAAGTATAGTTGACCAAGCAGTGCAAGATCTTGAAAATGCTGAGGAATTAGCTGTAGATGATGCCGTTAAAGCTCTTGATGAAAGTGCTACAGATGAGATAGAGCGCATGACCACTGATGCTGCAAATACTTTAGCAAACTTTCTTTATGCTCGTGATGATGATTTGCGTTTTTTGTCTACTATTACTCCAAGTGAAAATATATTTAAGAATTTTTTAGCTTCAAAAACAGGTTTATTGATTAAGCCACGAAAATGGGTTTTAGCTGAAGATGGCAAGTCTTGGGTGCCCACCACCGAATATAAAAAATCGCCTATAGTTCAATTGAAAAATAATCAAAATAAAGAGCATTTTCGCTCTCGTCCGCCGGACAATTTTGAATATGAGCGAGTTCCGCTTTACTTAGAAGCTACATTTATTGATTTAAATGGTCAGGAATTGATTAAGGTTACCACTTCAGAACTTATGGATCCAGACCTCAAAAATGTGTCTGATACGAAAAATACCTTTTGTAAGGCTGAAGATTATTTTGTTAAGTTAAAGAAGCTTAAAGTCGGTGAGATATATGTATCTGAAGTTATAGGTGAATATATAGGTTCGAATATAATTGGTATGTATACTCCGCAAAATGCCAAGAGTAAAAATGTAAACTATGAACCGGAAAAGTCCGCCTATGTTGGCGATGAAAATCCAAATGGGAAGCGTTTTCAAGGTTTGGTGCGTTTTGCTATGCCTGTTGAGCAAGATGGTAAAATTACAGGATATGTTACCATTGCCCTTAATCATAGTCATATAATGGCAAAGGTTGAACATCTTGCACCCAATAAAAGTCGTTACTCTGATATAAATGCTGCCGCTGAGGGTAATTATACCTTTATGTGGGACAGTCAGGGGTATAATATTTTTCATCCTCGCCATCACTCCATTGCTGGTTTTGATGCCCAAACAGGCAAACGCCAACCTTCACTTCTTGATGCTCAAACTTATAATAAATGGCAGGAAAGTGGTCTTGAATATCTTGATTTTATTGAGTCTGAGTCACCATTTAATGATCAACGTCGTGCCCGTAAGCCTGCTATTGAGCAAATTCAGCAAGGTAATATAGGTCTTGATTGCCGCTATTTAAATTTTGCTCCGCAATGCACAGGCTGGTATAATTTGGCTCAACACGGTGGGTCGGGTTCATTTTTGCTTTTGTGGAGTGATATATGGAAGCTAACAACTGTATCGGCTATTCCTTATTATACAGGTAAATATGGTGAAAAGAAAATTGGTTTTGGTATTGTCACCATGACCGTATGTATTGATGATTTTCATCGCCCTGCGCTTGAAACCAGAAATACAATTCAAAGCCTTATAAATAAAACTGATGAAGAGCTGTCTATAGTTTCAGATGAAACCATTAACGCAATTTCTACTAATTTATGGAATACAGCTAAAAGTCTTACATTGTATACCTTAGTAATGACTATTCTTGTTGTATTTATAGCTATTTGGATTGCCTCAATTTTTACCCAAAAAATTACCTTTCTTACTAGTGGAATTTCTTGCTTTAGTGATGGGCATCGTAGATTTAGGTTTAACAGTGAGAAAAAAGATGAAGTTGGATCTTTATGTAGCTCATTGGATGAACTGTTTAACGGTATTGTTAATAGTACAAAAAATCCTCTAACCATCACAGATCTTGATAAAAATATTATCTATATGAATCAATATGCCCTTGATATTTTAGATAAAGACTTTGAAGAGGTTCAAGGACAATCTTATCCGGTATTAAGTATTTTTGGCGATAAAAAAGGCTCTATAGCTACTTTTTTAGAAAATACACCCTCATCTATTAGTTTTTATGCTCAAACTAAATGCTATTATAAGGCAAATACATCATATCTGTTAAATAAAAAAGGTGATAAAATTGGTTTTATTATTGAAGCTGAAGATGTAACCCAACTTATTTTAGAACAAGAAGGAATTGAACGAGAACGGGCTTTGCTTGATATGGTTTTTGCATCTTCACCTGACATAATGTGGTATAAAACTACTAATGGTGAATATCGTGTTACCAATAAACGCTTTGCAAATTTACTTGGTTTTACACCGGAAGAATTACAAGGAAAATTTGATAAGGATATTTTATCTAAAGATTTGTGTAAAAATTGTGTAAAATATGATAAAGAAGTAATAGAAACTGGTAATACATCATATAATGAAAGTTTAGTATCCTTCCCCGATGGGCATAAAGAGGTTGTAGACATTGCACGCACACCAATTTTTGGTTCTGATGGCAAAGTCTGCGGTATCCTTGGCAT
>CAYJDL010000124.1:0-4546 GCA_964368885.1 uncultured Desulfovibrionaceae bacterium
AAATAATGTTGCTAAAATTAAACGGCTTTTTTCCCCTCCGGAAAGAGATGATACTTTGCGTTCAAAATAATTTTGCCCAAGCAAAAATAAGCCCAATACGCTCATCAACTCTTCTTCAGTGGTGCGTGGGTCACTTAAACGACGAATTTCTCCAAGTACAGAACCATCAGCATTAAGAGTTTCCAATTGATGCTGACTAAAATATCCCATCCTTCCCCAGGAACCGCACTGCACAACTCCGGAACTTTTTTCTAATTTACCTGCCAAAAGCTTTAAAAGGGTGGATTTTCCGCAGCCATTTGGACCAACAAGGGCAATACTTTGACCTCTATATAAGTTAAAAGAAAGTTCAGGCCATAAAGTTATGCCGTCTTTAGCAAAGGTAAAAGATAAATCAACTACGCTTAGTACAACTTTTTCAGTTCTACTCACCGAAGGCCAACTAAAATTTAAATTACGGCGTTTTTGTTCAGGTTGAAAATTTTCCAGCTCTTTTTCTAGTTTTTTTGCCATTTTTTGCCGAGATCCCGCCTGCCTTGCCTTAGTTGCCTTAGCTCTAAAGCGATCCACAAAGGCCATCTTTCGAGCAATTTCATCCTGAATATTCTTCGCTTCACGTTGTTTTTGCACCTCAAGTTCTTCTTGCAATAGTAAAAACTGACTGAAGTTAGCTTTACGGAAAAAAGGTCGTGACATGCCTAAATATAAAACATGCGATGCAATTTTATCCATAAAAACTCTATCGTGAGCTACAAAAACCAGCACTCCCTTAAAGGTAAGCAAGAAACTTTCTAACCACTCTACCGCTTCAATATCTAAGTGGTTTGTCGGTTCATCAAGCAATAAAACATCAGCTCCGGCCGTTAGCACTCTTGCCAACTTTGCTCTTTCACGCCAACCACCGGAAAGCTCTTGCAAAGTCATCAACCATTTGTTTCGAGAAAAACCAAGCCCACTAAGCACTGTTTGTGCTCTATGCTCTGGGTTATAGCCATAAAGGCTTTCAAGCTCAGCTTGCCTTTGCATAAGTTTTTTCAACTGCTCTTGATCTTCATTAGCAGCGGCCTGCTCCCAAGCGTCCCAAAAATCTTGCCAATCCGGCAATGCTTCTTGCACATAGCTTAATAGGGTTTTGTCTAAATTTTCTAATTCTTGCTCAACATAACCCATACGGCAATTTTTCGGTAAAAGCACTCGCCCACCATCAGCAGACTCCATGCCGGCAATAATGCGCAACAGCGTTGATTTTCCTGTACCATTAGAACCACATACGCATAAGCGTACTCCGGCTTCAATATCTAGAGAAAAATTATCTAAAATAGTGCGTGATCCAAAATACTTGGATACTTCTTGTAATGTTATTTTCATATCACTTTTAAGGCTTGTGCATAATATATTGATTATTTTTATTAAAGCCAGCCTCTTTGTTTATAATCTTCAATGGTTTGCTTCAGACCATCTCGCAAAAGGATTTGAGGCTTAAAACCAAGTTCATCTTGTATCCTCTGTCCGTCACACACAAAACCATAAGCTCTGGACTCACGATATTTATCTACGTTCCATGAAGGTTTACGTTTATTACTACCCAAAAAATACCGCCCCCAAAGGGTACTTATTACAGCAGTTATGCCCATAATCCATAAGGGCATTTTGATACATATAGCTCTTTTTTGCAAAATTGATGCTATTATTTCCCCAATGCCTTGCATTGTGTGGCTTTTATCAAATATTCTTGGTATATAGCCATCATTACAATGATAAACACCATAAGATTTTTCTTGCAAGGTGCAAAGCATTGCTAATACAACATCATGAACGTGCATAATGGAAACTGGAAAATTACGCCCAAAGCCGGGACTTACAATAATCCTTTTATTAACCGCTTGAAAAAAAGGAAGAAATCCGGTATCACCTTCACCATAAATCATAGGCGGTCGCAAAACAACTAAACTTTTTTGACAGTACTTAAATAAGACTTCTTCTGCAAGATATTTAGACCAACCATAAGCCGAAATGGGATTTGGTATAGTATTATCATCAACTATAAAATTTGCACCAGACGGCCCTGTTGCTGCTAAAGAAGATACATAAAGCACTTTATGGATATTACTTTCCTCTGATATTGCTTGCCCTAACACTTTAGCTATATGCACATTAGAAAAATAATCTTTCCAAGAACTTCCAAAAAGTGTAGCCGCTAAATGTATTACTACATCTTGCCCTTTTAAGGCAAGTGAAAGCCCTGACCCAGTATGTAGATCAGCCTCATAAATATTCACAAAATTTGGCAGCAAACCACGCTTAGAACTTGCTCGAACAACACAAGAAATCTTTATATTATATTGTTTAATAAATGGTTCTAATGTTTTTAAAAAATATCTACCTACAAAACCTGTAGCTCCGGTTAAGATTATTTTCTTATTTTTTAAATGTTCTACAAGCATTGATATTCAAGCTCCTTACGATAGATACGATAGCGTTTTGTCATAGTTCCGCCAAAATCTTCTATCATATCATTAATTTCATTATTATCTTCCAGTGACCATGAACCTTCAACAGTGGAAAAGTATGGATGTTCATTACCAAGCTCAAGCAAGTAATTAAGCAATAGCAATGGCACGCCCATGCGCTGATATTCATCTTTAATTCCAAATAGTACCAAACGATATGTACTACGCAAATGCTTGCGTGTTTTCCACCAATGCCACGGGACTAAAGGGCCTATACTTCCTTGCAAACGCTTAAGCAATGGATTTAGATCAGGTAAAGCCACCATACCTGCTATAGCTTCATCTTTATGATAAAAAAGTACAAAAAAATCCGGATTCAAAATTTTTTTCAATGAATGAGTATACATATCTGCTTCAGCCACTGACATCGGAGAATATCCCCAATTATTACGCCAGCTTACCTTAAAAATATCCAGCATAGTGCGTATATCTTCTAGCATATGTTTTTTGCGTGCTTTACGCCAAGTAAATTCATTTCTATCCTTGATAATTTGAATTTGATCTTTTAAATGCTGTGAAACATTAAAGGCGTTTTTATAAAAAGTATAAGCAAAAAGATCTTGTTCCTTATACATATTCCAGCTTTCTGCAAATTTTGGATAATAGGCAAAATTCCAAGGCATCATAATAGCCGGACTTAATTCAAAACCACCTACAAGCATTGCGCAAGTATAATTAACCGAAGGACTTAAAGGACCTCGCATAAAATGCATCCCATGTTGCCTATGCCAAGAGGCTACAGCATCAAAAAGAGCATGTGCGGCTTGTTCATCTTCGTAGCATTCAAAAAAACCCCATGCGCCACATTTTTCTTTAGCATTATCATTATAAGCATAATCAATTATAGCCGCAATACGCCCAATAGCCTTAGAACCACGCATAGCTAAAAACAGTTCACGCTTACCTTTTTCCCAAAAAGGATGTTTACCCGGAGTTAGTAAAGTGCGCTCTTCCCTTTTTAAAGGCCCTACCCATAGCGGTTCATGAGCATAAATTTCCCAAGGCAAGGCAAAAAAAATCTCTTCTTCTTTAGCACAACTCACTGTAATAACACGAACATCTTCCACATTTAGCCCTTATTTTCTTTATTCTGTTGTTGACTTTTGCATTGTCCACCACGAGGCATCAGGTCCATTAAACCACCAATAATGCGATGGTGTATCTATAACAACAGCACCAAGCTCTTGACCTTGTTTTGAATGCAACCTTTTTACCGTACTTTCCATCCATTGCAAAGCAAAAGTATTGCCTTTTTCGCTTTCATGTTTCAAATTAAAAAGCAAATCCAATTGGTCGGCATCGTGAGCTAATATTGCTTCAAGGCTAGTATTTTCTTCAAGCTCATCCCAAAAATTTAAAATATCTTCTTGCAAGCCTGTACCCTCTGTTGCATGTTGCATAGCAAGGCGAGCATTGGTATTATTATATATTTTATTTACATAGTTAAAGTCACCGGTTCTAGCTTCAGCTAAGTCATGAAAAAGACATAAAAAAACCGTTCGTGCTATGTCAGCATCAGCTAATTTTGCCAAGACATAGCCAATCACCGCAACACGATGCGAATGCTCAGCTACATTTTCCTTACCAGAACCCAAAAACTGATAACCAGTGCGTGGAGTATAACGTAACATTCCTACTTCATTAATAAAATCAACTAATCTTTCTGTATTATTTCGTGAACGCAAATTCTGTAAAGGATCACAGTCAGCCACATTTTTGTCTTCATCAGATATATTCAATTGTTTATGCTTTTTCAATATGTTTACCTCAAAAAATTGCAAATTCTATTATTCCACCACTGTACCCAAATGCGTCAAGAAAAAACCTAACAATCGTTCGTGAAAAGTCTTTTGCGCCATACTCCGCACTTCACTGCTAGCTGTGCCGCAAATATCCGGCAACTCGTCACGCCATTTTTTAGGACATAAAGCCATTAAATCAAGTTCATTAACTTTTTCAATTACGCTATAAACTGTTTTTTCGGGAAAAAATGCCTGAATTTTTTGCGCATGCCAAGCTCTTTTTCCTAATTCTTA
>CAYJDL010000124.1:4556-6802 GCA_964368885.1 uncultured Desulfovibrionaceae bacterium
TAAAGGCTTTTGCATTGGACTTAAGGATTGTTGTGTAAAAAACATATCATACTTTGGAGATACGGCTGCAATAATACTTATTCTATCATCTGCAAAGTCTTTCTTCATTGATGGCAACTGTTTAGTCATTTTTTCAACATGCTTCAATGCCCAAGCATTACAATATGCAACTGATTGTGGAACCATAATACAATAATCATTCCAACCATTTGCGTCAAGACGTGCTCCTCCAAATAATAAAGCAACTGTTGCACCTGTTCCAAACCCCAGTATGCCAATACGCTTTGAATCAACCATAAATCTTACATCATTATGCTTTAGAACAAAATCTAAAATATTGCGTATATCTTGCATACGCCTTTCTAATTGTTCCCATTTAAACAGCAAGGACATATTGTCTATATTATCATAACCATGCTCAGGTGCTATAACCACAAAACCAAAGCTAGCCAACATGCCGGCCGTTTCATGATAAGAAAAGCGAGTTGCCGCTGTATCGTGAGATAATATAATTACCGGAAAACGCCCCTCTACACTGCGCCCATGCCTAGCAACATTTAAACGCCATGGACCATATGATACCATATTTGCATTGCTATAAGTAGGATACCATATACTCACATCAATGCGCACCGATTTTGCTTTATTCCAAATACCTACAGTCTTAAAGGCTGAAGAAAACAATTTTTCCCCAGCTAAAGCATCACAACTTTGATTTATAAAAAACAAAATAAAAAAGAACATTATCAAATAGCGATGCAACATTTTCAAAGTAAAATCTCCAATTAAAAATTGGTTATAATTGTACCAAGAGCTTGGTTTTCAAGTAAATACCCTTGTAAAGAGCTTTTTTTTGTCCCATCTAAAATCAATGTTTGCTTACAACCAGCTTCTAAAGCATTTAAACAAGCATCAACTTTTGGAATCATGCCCCCTACAATAACTTCATCATCCTTTAATTTAGCAATGTTAGCTGCATTAAGTTTTGGCAAAAGCTTTTTTTCTGCATCAAGAACACCGGGTACATCTGACACTAAAACAAAATAATCTGCTTGCAAAGCTCCGGCCAAAGCTCCGGCAGCCGTATCTGCATTAATATTCAAACTTTCACCATTAGGTCCAAGTGCTACAGGCGCAATAACCGGAATAAATCCACCTTTTAGCAAGCATTTAACAATATTAGGATTTACCTTATGCACATTGCCAACAAGTCCAAGTTCCGGACGCAATATATGCGCTTGAAAAAGGGATGCATCCTTTCCACTGATTCCAACACCTAAGCCACCGGCATGATGCAATAAGGTAACGACATTCTTATTAACTTGCCCACATAAAACCATTTCAACAACTTCCATTGTGGCAGTGTCAGTAACACGTAATCCTTGAACAAAGCTACTTTCAATGTGCAAACGCTGTAAAAGCTTATTAATATGAGGGCCGCCGCCGTGCACAAGCACAACTTGCATACCTTGCTTCATTATAGCAACTATGCTTTGGGCAAAAGGTAGACTTAGTTCCGGTTTATCCATGGCGTGTCCGCCATATTTAATAACTAAGGTTGACATATTATCCTCGATAAATTTAGTCTAATATATTAAACATTAGGAGCAGTATTAGCCATTGTAGCCACCAACACAGCTTTAATGGTATGCATACGGTTTTCTGCTTCATCAAAAGCAACATTGGCTGAAGATTCAAATACTTCATCAGTTACTTCCATAGATTCAATCCCATAGCGTTCATACAGTTCTTCACCAATTTTGGTCTCACGATTATGAAAAGCAGGTAAACAATGCAAAAATTTACAGTTTTTATTGCCTGTTAATTCCATAACTTGCTTAGTCACTTGATAATCTCGCAAACGCTCAATACGCTCTGCCCACACACTTTCCGGCTCACCCATTGACACCCATACATCGGTATAAATAAAGTCACAACCCTTTACACCGTAAGCTATATCATCTGTAACAGTGATTTTTGCTCCGCTTTCTTTTGCTATTTCTTGTGATGTTTTAATTATATTTTCAAATGTCTGAGAACCATGTGGGGCAATGGAACGAAAATCCATACCCATTTTGGCTGCACCAATCATAAGAGAATTGCCCATATTATATCTTGCATCGCCAATATAGGCAAAAGTCATTTGCTTTAATGGCTTAGAGCAATGTTCTTGCATGGTCAAAAAATCAGCCAAAACTTGAGTTGGGTGAAATTCATCGGTAAGCCCATTCCAAACCGGTACGGAA
>CAYJDL010000125.1:0-340 GCA_964368885.1 uncultured Desulfovibrionaceae bacterium
TCCGAAGGTAATGTAACCGTATCAGGTATGCGTTATGCAATTAATGAAACAGCAGCTTCAGGACGTGTAAGTATTCTTAATTCCGACGGACAGGAAGTATACTCATATTCCATTACACCTAAGGCAACAGGTACGCATGTTCTTGAAACTTGGGACGGTAAAACTTCCTTTGGAACAACTGCTCCTGATGGTGCGTATAGTGTTAAATTATCATTATTTAACTCAAGCGGCGACCCAATGATGTATACTCCGGCGGTAGATGGTAAGGTGTCCGGTGTTGTAACTGAAAATGGCACTACTTACTTATTCTTAGCCGATGGTCGTCACACTGCTCTTTCCA
>CAYJDL010000125.1:350-6680 GCA_964368885.1 uncultured Desulfovibrionaceae bacterium
TAGTAAGCACTGCTACAGATGCAAAAGATGATGATGACGATAACGGAAATGAAACAAATACAAACACTACTGAAACTAATAATAATACTGCTGGTGAGACAAATCAAAATACAAGCGGTACAAATACAGAAACTAATACCGGAACTGAAACCAATACTGGAACCGGAACAAATACAGGAACTGAAACCAATACAGGAACCGGAACTAATACCGGAACTGGAACAGGTACAACTGAAACTAATACCGGAACAGGAACAAGTACAAGTTCCGGTGATAATACGGCAGGATTAACCACTCCTTAAATAGTAATATTTTAGGAATAATATATTAAATACTTAGTATAAAACGACAATTGGAGGTATAACATGGGATTATCATCAAGTTTATGGACAAGCGTATCGGGACTGCTTGCTCACGGCGAAAAAATGAATGTTGTTGGTAACAACTTGGCAAACGTAAGCACAATTGGTTTTAAATCTCAACGCATGGATTTTGAAGATTTTGTTTATAAAAATCAATACACAGCATCCGGTGGAGATCAAGTTGGTCTTGGGGTTGGCATAAATGCTATTATTACAGATTTTTCCCAAGGTTCTTTTGAGTCTACCAATAATGCTACAGATTTAGCCATTAATGGTGGCGGATTCTTTAAGGTAGAAAATACTACCACAGGACAAGATTATTATACAAGAGCTGGAAACTTTAACTTCAATAATGAAGGATATTTAACCCTACCAAGTGGTGAAGTTTTACAAGGCTGGAAGGTAAATAATTTTGATGACCCACTACCTGCTACAGGTATTAACCCTGTTATTTCCAAAAGCACAGGTATTCAAACTGTTGGCGAAGCTACGGACATTTTACTTGATTCTTGGACAGTATTGCCAAAGGCTACTACTAAGGTAGAATTTTCTGTAAACCTTACTGCCGAAGAAGACCTTGATTCCAGTCCAAGCGTGGATAATCCTCTATTTGCCATGTCTGAAGCATGGGATGGTAAACATGCTGTTGATAATCCTGGGGATCCGGCTATTTCAGAAGATGCATATGTCTACCCTGCTCCCATTAAGGTCTATGATGAAAGCGGTAGAGAACATACATTAACGGCATATTTTGACCAAGTACCTGATGATGCCATTGATGGCTTACCCACAGGTTATAGTATATATGAATATATGCTAACCATGAATCCTGAAGAAGATGCCAGAACCTTTGGCGGAACCTATGACCCTGTTACCGGAGTTTTAACCGGAGGACAAACCTTCCAAGATACCGAAGCTGCCGGTATGCTCATGAAGGGTACCATGATATTTAACGCTGCCGGAGAACTTGTTACTCAAACATCTTACACCTATATGGGTAATACAGAAAATGATCCAACTAATACAACAACTGGTGGAACGATAGGCGGTGGTGCTACTGATCCAGATGATGTTATTAAGGATGCTAAAGATGCCGGAGACGCTGAAGTTGCGGCAAAGCAGACTGATATTGATAATGCTGCTGATACTGCTGCTGATACTGCCGCTACTGCAATTGAGACTGCTGTTACAAATGCTGGTGGTGCTGTTGCTACAGCTGCTGCTGCTGCCGCTAAAAATGAATATGAAAATGGTGGTGATGTTGCTGCTGTCATTGCTGCTGCTACTGGTGTTGCAGGTATTACAGCTGGAGAGATAGCTGCTATTACCACTGCCGTAACAAAAGCTTACGCTGACCCACCTGTAAACGGAAGAATTCACCAACAAGTACGTGATGATGCATATGATGCCGAACGTGACGCAGTATATGATACAGCATACGATACATATTATAATGCTAACATTGGTGCAACCCTTGGTCACCCTGATTCAGCCTTATCATGGCAGCCAACAGCGGTTTCTGATTCAGGATATCCTGTTTTTGTAGCTAACTTTTCCGGTCATCCTTTAGGTAACTCTGTTCGTCAAACTAAATTAGATACTGACACAACCAATTCCAAAGATGGCGAAGACCTTTTAATTGAATTTGACCTTGGTTTACAATCAGAAAATCCATTAACCCCATGGGCTTTTGGTGGTAATCCAGCTAACACTGTAACTGTAGGAGATGGAACTTCCATAGCGGATGTAATGAACCCAGCAGCGGGTGGTACAGCAACTGCCCCACTTGAATATACTGACTTAGCCGCCCTTGTACCAAGTGAAGGTTCAGCAGGATCATCTACAAATTTAGGAACTTCATCATCTATTAACTTTAGCTCACAAAATGGTTATACTTCGGGTAATTTGACCAATGTTCGTGTAGATTCTGAAGGTGTTCTTTATGGTATTTATTCCAATAATGTGGAAAAACCTTTATACCAAGTTGCCATGTATGACTTTGTAAATCCGCAAGGTCTATATCGTGAAGGTGGTAACCTTTATTCTGAAACTAGGGAATCGGGAAGTATTCAACAAGCACAAGCCGGAATTGCTGGAATGGGTTATATCAATGCCTATAATATTGAGCAATCCAACGTAGATATGGCTAGGGAATTTGTGCATATGATTTCTACTCAGCGTGGTTTTCAGTCCAACTCCAAGGGCATTACCACTGTTGATATGATGCTTGAACAAGTAATAAATATGAAGCGTTAATATAAATTAATACTCCATTGTCGAAATTGCGGTTGCTCCCCGAAAGCAGCCGCTTTTTCTTTTGCAATTTATGACAGTTCTTATATTCAAACGTGGCTATTGCCTTTAGTAGCATATATCCTTAGGTGTATAATTATTCATTGCTTAATGCTACTTTTACAGACATGGCCTGCCACGTCATGCTGCGCATTATCCTTTTTTTTAATTAGATAGTAGTGCGGCATTTCCTCGCAGTGACTTACGGTAACACGCAAAGTCATTGCAAGAAAAAACGCTCCGAGGTTTGCGTTAAATGGTGAAATGAATTACGTTTTTTCGTGGCAGCGACCCAAAGGGCGGCGAAGCCGTTTGCGTTAGACGAGTCTTCGAGTCTTACGCAAATCGACAGCAACGCATCCATCTTAAAAACTCTATTAAAAAAACAGGAATTTCCCAAATTAGCCGTGATATGCCCTGTGCTACAAGAAATTCTCACTTGACAACCTTAGTCACAGTAGTTATAAGGTAGTTTTGAAGGTTCAAAAAGAGAATTGAGCGTATTTTATTGTAAAATGATGTGAAAAACTTTTAAAAATGAGGAGTTAAGTATGAACTTTGGAGAAGCACTTGCAACATGTTTTTATAAAAAATTTTTTATAATTCGAGGCAGAGCAAGACGCTCTGAGTTTTGGTTTTTCTTCCTTTTCAATTTTTTAGTTTGTTTAGTTTTACTTGGTGTAGCATTTTCAACCCTCATCAGTAGCTTAATGGATGATCAAAGTAATTTTTCGAGTTCAGTAGGTACGTTTTCCATTTTAGGTATTTATCTCCTTGCCATTTTGATTCCCAACATTACAGTTTCAGTACGTCGTTTACATGATTTAAACAAGTCCGGCTTTTGGTACCTTATTGTGTTCCTTTTAGGACTAATACCCTTTATAGGTTGGATTTTCAGCATAGTAATGCTGATATACTTTGCATTTCCCGGAACACAAGGGAAAAATAGATTTGACGACCCCAAAAATGCCAAATTTTCCTTTAGTAATTCTATAAAGCTTTTTACAGAAGATTGTAGGAACATGTTTTCAAAATCAGACGATACCTCACAACCTACTGACACTGTCCCCAGTGAAAACAATTTAGAAAAATTAGAAAAGCTTCATGCACTAAAAGGAAAAGGAGTTATTACCGAAGAGGAATTTCAAATCCAAAAGAATAATATTTTAGGAAAGGATGATAGTCAAAAACTTCTCAAAAAAGATTAGTTAGTGTAATCAAATTTAACGAGCTTTTGCGGTCATGTATATCTGCAAAAGCTCGTTCATCTTCCTTGATAAATCTCAAAAATCCGCAATTTAACGATACAGTAAAAATCTTTTTTATTACAGTACATACATTGCCTTTACTTAAGCTTTATGTTATAATCTTATAATCTAAAAGGAAAGGAGTATAGTATGGCATCGACTATTGCAAACGCAAGGCAAGGGCTTAAGCAAGTTGCATCACAAGTCAAGCAAGGTAATATTTCCGCAGCTGTGCAATCCATCCAAAATGCTTTAAAAATTATGCGTACCAACTTATTAAAACCGGAACGCAAAGAACTTGAGGAGTTAATCTCCTCAGCTGTTTCGCAAATTAGTATTGACCCGAATTTAAAGCAAATATTTCCTTTGGCTTTAAATTATACCCCTGGTGAAGAATCATTGCTTGTGCAGAGCATGAATGAATTGCAAAGCTGTTTAGCTGAACAAAGGCAAGCTGAAGCCGAAGAAGCTAAAAGGTTAAAAGAGGAAAAAAAGCTTCAACGTCTTGAAAAAGGCAAGGCAGAACTTGCCGTAAATGTGGAAAAAGGACGTGCTACCTTAATTGCTTTAGCCAGAGACAATCATCAAGATGCTGATTTATTAGGTAAAATAGGTGAAGCATTTTTGGAAGCCAAGCTCTATGAAGAAGCTGTTTCTTATCTTACAGAAGCACTTGATTTAAAAGAAGATATAATACCTTTATACAATTCCATAGGCATGGCATTAAGAGAGCTTAAACGCTTTCCTTTAGCTGAAACCTATTATTTAAGAGCTTCAAAATATTTGCGTCATGACCCAAATTTATATTTTAATATTGCAAGGTTATATCTTGATTGGAATAAATTAGCCAAAAGCAAAAAAGCCATCTTAGTAGCTTTGAAGTTAGATCCAAATTTTGAGCACGCTCAAAAACTCTCAACCTTTCTTGATAAAAAATTAGAAGAAGAACAAGGATAAGAATAAAGATAATGGTAAGTTAAACGCTTAATATTCATTGTAAATCAAAAGAATGTTCACTTAATTTACTTTTCTGCACAAAGCGTGCATAACAACGTGCAACAGCACTGTCCATTGACATATTTTGCAAATAATGACAATGAAGTTTAAATGGCGGCAAAGTTGGGGGTGATGGAACAGGTCTTTGTCTGCATAAAATATCAAGAGGTGTTTTATCAAGGCAAATACCTACTTTTATTGATGTAAAATAATCCTTACCCATAAAAGCATTGGCTCTTTCTAAAATTTCCCAATGCATAAAGGAAATTTCCTGCGTACTCATGGCATCTTCAGTACCTATTAAGAGTATAAAGTTTTTTTCCCCCAAGGGTTTTGCCAAATTTGCTATATCCGGTCCCATCACCATTGACCAGTGCTGCCAAAGCCTTACTAATTGAACTTTTTCGGCATTACTATTCCTTTGCATAAAACGCTCAAGAGTATTGCGTATATTTGTGGGGCGTTGCCAATATCTTTTTTTCATAAGTCGGACATACTCCATTATGCTTAATTTTCACTTATTTTTCAACAATTAACATCTTACTGAAAGCATTTTGAATTTGCTCTTTATCCTGTTGAGAAAGATTTAAAACACAAGGTGAATGCCATTGCTGTTCTACAAGTGAAGGTAAAAACGGCAATGCTATACGTTTTAAGGGCAGTTCCTCCCAATTTGGCATAGTTTGCAGTAAGCCATCTTCAGCTTTATTTAAAATTAGGCTTTGCTGTTCCAAACTTAGGCTTTTAGCCATTTTACTTACCTCAACGGCTGTTTGCAAAGAGCGCATGCTTGGCTCTGAAACAACAAATAAGTGGTCAACGTGGCGTACCGTACCTCGTCCAAGGTGCTCTACTCCTGCTTCCATATCAACTAACACCCAATCATCATTTCCTAAAATTAAATGTGCAAGCATTGCTTTTAAAAGAGCATTGCTTTGACAGGCGCATCCGGCATCTGCTTCGCTTATTCCGCCCATAACCAACAATCTTTTTTCACCATAGATTTTCCCTAAAGCAGCAGACCATTTTTGTGGTAAGGAAACTGATAAAAACTGTGGCAAATCTTGAACATTAGGATTTAAAACCATAAAACCATTGGCGGTGGGATTGATTTTTTCCTCTATCAAAGCTTGATTTTTAATAAGTGCTTGGGGAATATCCTTTTTATCAAGGCCGCAAGCTTGCCCTAAAGATAAAGCCGTATCAGCATCAACAAGCCATACTTTTTTGCCCTGACAGGCTAAAAATTCCGCCAGCCAAGCTGTAAAACTTGTTTTGCCTACGCCGCCTTTTCCGGAAATTGCAATTTTCATAATAATTTTATGTTTTATATACTGTTGAAAAGTTAAAATTTATCCTCTTCTGGCAAAGCATCAATAGCCTGCATAATGGTATGAGTAGGATTTTTTACGCAATATTCTCCCATATGATTG
>CAYJDL010000126.1:0-6650 GCA_964368885.1 uncultured Desulfovibrionaceae bacterium
GGAAGCTAAGATAGCAAAGCCAGTCATGGAGCAAATGACGATAGTATCAATAAAGGTGCCAAGCATAGCGATAAGAGCTTGGTCCATTGGGTTTTTGGTAGTAGCTGTAGCGTGAGCAATGGGTGCAGAACCAAGACCTGCTTCGTTTGAGAATACACCACGAGCAACACCCATGCGGATAACTACCCAAATAGATGCACCAAAAGCAGCAGCTGGGGTAAATGCTTGCTCAATAATGGTCATGAAGATTGAAGGAATTAAGTTGATTTTTAAACAAATTACAAGCAATGAAGCAAGGATGTAAAATAAAGCCATAAATGGAACAACTTTACCTGCAACAGCACCAATACGCTTTACACCGCCTAAAAGCACAGCACCAACAAGAACAAATAATACACAAGCAGTAATTACTGGATCTACGTTAAAGGCCTTTTGCACAGCACCGGAAATAGCATTAGTTTGGGTCATGTTACCAATACCAAAACTAGCGATGGCTCCAAAGATAGCAAAAGCAGTTCCAAGCCAAGCCCAGCCGGAACCAAGACCATTTTTAATGTAGTACATAGGACCACCCACAACGTTACCGTCAGGGGTTATTTCACGATAGCGTACTGCCAATAAGGCCTCAGAAAACTTTGTTGCCATACCAACCATAGCGGTGCACCACATCCAGAAGAGGGCTCCAGGTCCACCGATTAAAATCGCACTGGCAACACCAACAATATTACCAACACCAACTGTGGCGGACAAAGCTGTCATTAGAGCGTTAAATGGTGAAAGTTCACCATCGGCTTTGTCATCGCCTTTTCTGTTTTTCCATAAATTGGCAAAAGCTGTTGGAATGCGCATAAAGGTTAAAAAACGCAAACCAAAAGTTAAAAATACACCTGTTCCCAAAAGCAAAACCAACATAATGGGACCCCAAACAATCCCATTAACTGCGTTTATTCCATCAATTGCAGGTTTCATAAAAGTATCAAAGCTTTGAATTGCTTCATTAATCATTTTCATAAACTCTTCCATAAACACTCCTAATGCTAAGCCAAAATAGCCTTTTGCAAAAACCATATTCTTTCTGGGTTAAAAAAGCATAAGCTATTTTTAACTATTTGAAGATGGATAAGCACAATGCTTGAAAAACTAAACCATAGCCATACAAGAAGCTTGTAACATGGTTTTTATAAAATGAACAGCATTTTCTGTATCTTAGCAGATAGTTTTGCTTAGTATGCTAAATTATAAACAAAATTGACTACAGATGGCTTAAATTCCACAGAATGTTGAGTTATTCACAAGCTATTACTGATTACGATGTATACATTTCAGAATATAGTAATCAGGATTGATTACCCAGAAAACAACAATAAATTAGCATTTGTTAATAAACTCTTAAAGCCAACGACGTAAGTCAGCAGTCCAATCAGTTTTTTTTGTAAGTAATTTATGGTGAGCAAAAGTTTTGGCAATGTATGTACGACAATTATTGAAAATACGGCAATGACCTTTAGGGTCACGTTCCTGACATAAATCAAATAAATGACGTGCTACAATGGGCATTTGCGGTAACTGACCCTTTTCAGCACAAGCAAAAGCAAAATATAAACAAGAAAGTCTTTGAGTTATTCTTTGCATAAGCCAATGAAAATATTGTTCATATTCATGAGCGTCTTGCATGGAATGTAAGAGGATATGTAGCCAATTTTCAAAACGAGCCTTTGGTGCATCCATATCCGGCAAATCTTCATTAATGGAGATGGTTTGTTTTAAAGCTAAAACCGTTCGTATATTATCTCCTTGAATATTGCTTGGCTTTAAGTCTTGGGTTTGAGGGGTAAGCTTTTCTGAAACTGTTTCTTTGCCTGAATCAATGGGTTTAAACTCAGCAAAGCGATGCAAGAACTCCTTTTTAGCTTGTTCATATAAATCTATATCTTGAGCATTGCGCTCAAAAAAAACATCTTTCACATGGGAACTTATTTCCCATTTTTCCTTGGTTGAAACATTTTTACTGCTCTGAGGGATTTCTTTCAAATTATTAATAAATGAGCTTAGTAATGTAATAGAATCAGAAAAAAACTCTTGCAAACCAAAAAAAGCATAATTCTGAAAAAGATTTTCTTCAGCAAGGCCTTTTTGCCCATTACCCAAATATTCAATTAAAATATTCGGCTCTTGTAAAAGTAGTAATTTCTCAGGGCTTTGCTTATAATAAGCATCAAAAGGTAACAACCATTTAAAAAATTTGATAAGCGATTTAGCCAATGACCAAGGATGACGTAAAATAGTTATATAATAATGATATTTATCAGCAGGTAAAAAATTTTCTATACCACTAACACCATGACCATGATAAAAATCTCTGTCCAAAGGAAGAGCCCTTGGATCAAAAATATTTTGATGCACGTCACAAGAATTAGCATAGCAAGAGCGTAGCATATGCGTTAAGCTTAATCCTCCGCACTTGGGAATATGATTATATAAGAGCACAATATTATTATGCTTACTTATATCCTGTTTGTCTTTAACATGGGCATAAGTTATTTGCGTTGACATAACACTGTGCTTATCCTTAATTGATTAATTGTCAAACCCATACAAAGTATAATATAGACTGCCCAATAAAAATTGTTTGTACATAGCTTTTCTTTGTAATTGTAAGTCTATATTTGCCTTGGTATAATTTTGATGTATGTTTGCGGTGACAATGTGTGCATTAGCAGTTGCATAATTTAGGAATGTTTCATCTAATTGAAAACCGTTTTGCCAATTGTAATCATCATCATGAATGTCCCTTATGCCTAGGGGGATAAGCTTTTTTTCTTGTGCAGGTGTATTAAGTGCAAGCTCTTGAAGTTCTGTATCAATATAAATTATATGCGCATCGTCAATGGCAAGGCGTGGTTCACGACTCATAAAAACTTTAGCACCTGCTTTAAGAGCTAAGTCAGTGCTACTATGTTCAGGGTCGCCCCAAGTTGGTACGCCCATGAAGAGTTCATATGGTACATATACAGCAACTTGCATTAAAGATTGAGCAGTTGGCGTGATTTTTCCCATCCAACATATGCGCCATGTATCAATATTTTTATCTTGGGATTGACAAAGGTTCATATTAAAGGAAGTTTCAGCCATAGCCTGCCAAGGACACGAAAATTGGCTAATACCATTAAACGTTCGGTCTGGCTAAAGCCACAGGTTATATGCAAAACATTTTGGTCTTGGCTATGTTCGGGATTTTCAAAACTTTCCATATCTTCGGCAGTTAAATGTGTATAGTCATGTAAATTATATTTTAAGGAAAGTTCGTTTAATAATTGTATAAATTGATTAGTTTCAGTGGGAACATGGCGACCATGCCAAAGCTCTATACTTGAATTTGTAAGCCTATCTTGCCATATTTGCACCTGTTCTTCTGAAGCTGTGCTAATAAGGTGCATCACTTGCCAAAAAGTATTTTGCCCAAGATTAAGAACTTGTAAGAATTTATTTTGCATATTCGCCTCTTAAAGTAAACGCTGAATGATTAATTTTTCTTGAGGAAACTTTTTGTGAAGGTTTCCCCACCTTCAAGATATTTGACCCTTCAAAAAAACTTTTATTTAATAATAGAGAGTTTTCCATTTAAATTTTCAATGCCGCTACATTTTTGATTAAGTCGAACAGTAAGCGAGGTTTTCACCCATTTACCATTCTTTTTTTGACAAGTAGCTGAAAGTTTAGCAGAAGATTCCCGATATTCAATATCTGTACAAGACTTCATGTAGCTACCTCTTTTAATGCAATCAGGAAAATTCTTTCCAAAAAGGCAGATACGAGCCATGCTATCTGTGGAATACATAAAACTTAGAGCTATTGCACAAAATAAAACTTTCTTAAGCATATCTAATCTCCTAATAAAATGTTTCTACAATTTGTTACACAAAATATCAACTAATATACTAGTTATATAAAGTTTCAAAGTGTAAGGCGATTAATAGTTTTTATTAAACTTTACTTATATATTTTAACATTGAGTTTATAGTATTATGCTCAGCTTTCCATAATACATCAAATTATTTTTTTTGTAAAGTTAAATATTATTCAACTTTTACTATATAACACGGCATTCTAATTCGGGAAATTTCTGTTTTTAATGGGGTTATTAAGATGGATTGCCACGAAAAAACGCTATTCATTTCACCATTTAACGCAAATCTCGGAGCGTTTTTTCTCGCAATGACTTTGCGTGTCACCGCAAGTCATTGCGAGAAGAGTCGAGCCACTGTTTTTTGCTAAACATTTGATTTTGTTCTACCGGGCGAAGCAATCCATGCCTTTAAAAGTAACATTAAACAAATAATAAACCTTCAAATTACAATACCGTGATATAATAGCAAGGCAATTACTTTTTCACTTGACAAAATCACATTCAAGGCTAATTATGTATTTAGGAGCGGTACTGCAATACCGCCCCATGGGCAAGTCCTAGGGCAAGTCCTACGATGTAATTAAGGTTTACATCAAAAGTTTTACCCCTGCTGTAAACCAACTTTACGGCAGGGAACTTTTTTATCTACTTATAAAAGCGGATAATAAGTACAAGTAAGATATTTGCTGTCATTTGAGACAAAATATCTAACAAGAATTGCTCCATAAGCACAACTCCTTAAGTAGCTTTGCCATAATAGCAAAACAAATCTTTCGTAAGGTTGCCCATATTCTTTCTATACAACTCTAGCATTTTTTGCAACTAATAATAAATATAGCAGATAAAAAAGAAAAATGGGAATATCGCTATTCCCATTTTCAAAAGTAGATTTTCTTAATTATTCTTAAAATTCATATTTAAGGGTAAGGTTAAACATATGCCCCGTTTCATGTTCAGAGGCTTGTAAGTTATAATTAAGTGCGCCGCTTAAGCCATTATCGTTAGCAAGGTTAAAGCCAACGCTGCCGTTAAAGGCGAAGCTATCCACAGTTTGCATAGTATATTCAGCAGCACCGCTAACGCCGGGGATGGATGAAACTGAAGTGGAGTGCAAATCCCCTGTTGCGAAGATAACCCCAAGGTCAACATGTGGCGTAAAAGTCCAGTCGCTTTCAAATTCAAAGTCTTTGCTAAACATTACGCCCACAGGAAAGTACCAGAGATTTTGCACAGATGCTTCTGTTTGCGCAACAAGACCACGGCTATTTTCTGTATCATAACCGCCTGTATGTATATGCATATAGCGCACGCCTACATGGGGTGTAATGTCCATAAAATCGGTTTTAAAGGTATATTCTGCCATGAGTCCTGCCGTCCAAGTAGTTGTTTGGGTATATGCTTCAACGCTGGATACGCCCAAAGTGCTAGGAACATCTTGGGTATAATGACCATGAGTAGAGATAAAGCCAACATCTGCCATGAGGCTAAAATTATCATTATAATAAGCCCCATAGAGTGATAAGCCCCAGAAATTAAGGTCACTATATGTTTGCCTTAGACTTCCTGTGCTTTCCACATAACCCTTACCCACATTAAAAGCAAGCCCAACACGAAAAGCATCATCAAAGGTATAATCTGCACCAAGGGACAAGCCGCCAATGCTTGAATTATAACCATGATCAAAAACTCCAACTTCAATACCTTGTACGGAGCTATATTTATACATAGGCGAAATCCAAAGGGCTAAGCCATTTTTTATGCTTTTTTCAAGACCCTCATTAATGCTTGTTGATCCCGATGAAACACTTTGCCCATCTTGACCAACTTGAACTGTCGCCGGCCTAGTACCAGCACCGCTAAAGTTAAATCCTGCCCTGCTTAAATGTGTAAGTATATTATTTGCGACACCAAGACTTGCTCCGGCACCAACACTAGCTCCGGCTCCGGTTTGCACAAGCTGTAGCACGCTTTCAAGAACTTTCACGGTTTCAGTGGGATTATTTCTACCAAGACCATGAGTATCATCAAAAAGAGTAGAGAAGAAGCGTACGGATTCTTGCTCGCTATTTACATTAAAGACTTTTGCAAGCTCAACAATAAGTTTAATGGATTCGTCTTGTGCTGCTGGAAAATCTTGAGCTATCTTAGCTGCGGAATTAGCTTCAATAGTAACGCTATAAGTGCCTATTGCGTGGTTAAAATCTGCAACCTTAACTGCTTGCAGGGATGTTGAATTTGTAAGGTTATCACCATCCCAAGCTTTATCGGCAATGCTACCTCCTGCATCTGTAAAGCCTGACACGATATGAACAGTAGTACCGCTTACAGCATTGGCAATATGCAATTTTGCACCTGATGCAACTGTAAGCTTTCCGCTACCGCTTGTAGCTGTTAAGGCAACATTACCATTAAGCCCTGCGGCATCTACCACAAGAATAGAATTTGCGGCAAATGTGGCATTATTGGCTCCGCCGGCGGGGAGGTTTGTACTCGAACCATTAACCAGTATACTACCTGTGCTTTCCAGCTTTTGCGGACTTGTAATATATAAAGCCGCCGTTAAGTTTGTACCCCAATCTTGATTGCTTGAACTAAAGGCGTTTATGGCATAGTTACTGTCACCAGCACCAAGCACAACATAAGAACCTTGCTCGGCTATGATATGCCCATCAATATCATTTGGCAGAGTAGGTAAAAATGTAGCAGAAGCCTGACTTATGCTATTACCACTAAGACCTGAGGT
>CAYJDL010000127.1:0-6638 GCA_964368885.1 uncultured Desulfovibrionaceae bacterium
CATAGCATGCTTATGTCCGGACAATCCATACCGCCGATTAATGGTGTAAAGCTCTTGCAAATTATACATAAACATATGGAACTTGCTCAAGATTATAGTAACGAACGCATTATTCTTTTAAAAATGCGCACCTTTATTCCTCGCTATCTTCATCATTTTCCAGGTGTGAAGCGTTTAAGACATGACATTTCTTTATGCAAATCTTTTAGTGACTTAGACACAATACTACAAAACTTTTTCGCAGCATGATATTGAGGTTATTATGAAAGTTGTACGAGCAAAAACAGCTGGATTTTGTATGGGGGTCTCCCTTGCACTACAAAAACTAGACTCTGCTGTCGAACAAAAAAAAGATGATAATACACGCATTTGCACCCTTGGACCCATTATTCATAATCCTCAAGTGCTACAGCATTACGCAGAACTTGGCGTAAAGTGTTTAGAGTCAGTGGACAAGGTGTTAAAGGATGATTATGTAGTCGTGCGTGCGCACGGTATTCCACAAGAAGAAGAGCAAAAGCTCGCTTGTAAAACGCAAAACATTATTGATGCTACTTGCCCCAAGGTGAAAAAAGCTCAAACAGCCATTGCCAAAGCCACTTTAAACGGAAGTACACTTTTGCTTTTTGGAGAAGAAAATCATCCTGAGGTACGAGGACTTGTTTCATATGCTCATGCAAAAGCATATGTATTTGACTCTTTAGCTCAACTAAAAGATTTGGTGCATAATCATTTACCACAGCAAGAAAAATATGTTTTAGCATCCCAAACAACTCAAGAAGGTAAAATTTTTCTTGAAATAATAGAATATCTTAGAAACATTTATAAAGACATTCCTTCATTATCCACTATTTGTAACGCTACTCATCAGCGACAAGAAGAAGTCATGAACATAGCTTCAAGCGTAGATGCCTTTATAATTGTTGGGGGCAAAAACAGTGGTAATACTTGCAGATTGGCTGACGTTGCTATAGCACAGGGAGTTCCCACTTGGCATATTGAAACCGTCGAAGAACTGAAAAAAGAAAATTTTTTAGTTTTTTCACAAATAGGCCTAACGGCTGGCGCATCTACGCCGAAAAGACTAATAGATGGTGTACATGCTTTTTTAAATAGTCTTTAAAAACTACGTCAAAAACTATATTGATTTGAATTTTAACAATATTATTAATCAATATCAACTTAAACCCAGTTGAGCACTTAGGGAGAGCGTATGGCACAAACCAATATTCTTCTCGAAGCCGGAACCAATGAGTTAGAAATCGTTGAGTTTTTTGTGGATGAAAAAAGTTCATCAGGTGAAGGCGCAGGCAAACCCGAAGGATATAGGGGTTACTATGGTGTAAATGTGGCCAAGGTGCTTGAAATAATACGCATGCCCAAGGTGACAGAATTACCTGAAGTTCAACACCCTTGTGTACTTGGAGCCTTTAATCTACGTTCGCAAATTATTCCTCTTGTGGATCTTGCAATGTGGCTTGGTAAAGAACATATTGAACACCCCGATGAAGCTAAGACCATTGTTACAGAGTTTAACAGTGTTACCACAGCCTTCATGGTGTCGGGAGTTAACCGTATTCACCGTATTTCTTGGGAAGAAGTTGAGGCTCCGAGCCCTTATGTTTCGCAAATATCTAATAACACTGTTATTGGAGTGGTGCGCCTTGAGGATAGGATAGTCTTTTTACTTGACCTAGAAAAAATTGTTGCAAACCTTAACCCAGCCCTTGGTTTACATTTTGATGACCTTGGTGATGAATGGGATTTATCCCGAAGACGTCGTGCATTAGTAGCTGATGACTCAGCTCTAATTCGGGAAATGCTTCGTGACATGCTGGAAAAAGCTAATTTTGAAGTTACCGTTTGCCATCACGGCGGAGAAGCTTGGGAACGCCTATTACAAATGAAAGAACTTTCAGCTTCAGAAGGAAGACATATTACTGAGTATGTTCAAGTTATTGTCTCAGATATTGAAATGCCAAAGATGGATGGACATAATTTATGTAAACAAATTAAGGATGATCCTGTACTAGCAAGACTTCCTGTGTTGCTATTTTCTTCCTTAATTACTGATAAGTTACGTCATAAAGGTGAAGCTGTTGGTGCTGATGAACAAATTTCCAAGCCGGAAGTTACCAATCTTGCACGTAAGGCTTTAACCCTTATTCATCAAAGAGAACTAGAACGTGAGGAAGCAAAGAAATAATTTCTTTTTGTTCTTGATTTGCTTCAGGTAACACTGATTTATCATTTTTTTAGGAAAGACTTTTTGTGAACAAGAAGTCTTTCCGTCTTCAATATGATTGGCTTTTCAAAAAAACTTTCATTAGAATTTTTCTAATGATATGGAATTCTACTTAAATAAAGAAGAAAGAAATTTTGTACAAAAACCGAGAACAGTAAAACACTCTCTTCAGTCTTCAACACAAATTTATTTTAAAGATTTTACAGTAAAAAAAAATAATCTACACTTTCAAAAAATAAGATTTGCCTACCTTTGAAAACTACTTGACCCTATTCAAACTTATTACTACTATGCTTAACAAGGAATGTATGAATATTTTAGTATAGCATTATCATGTTATATATTAAACGTATTCACATAAGCTTATCTTAAGAATTCGTCTGAAGGATTTACATATGTCAAAAACGCAAAGCGTTTCCTTAAGGGTGTTGGATTTAGTCCCATTTGGATCTGAAACTATTGATAAACATAACTATTTCGCCCTACGTTTAGAAAGACCCGACTGGGAATCATGGAGAGCTGGGCAATTTGTTATGATTCGTCCTAATTCCTTTGGTCTTGATTTACCATGGGCTAGACCGCTTGGCATTTGTCATGTAACAGCACAGCATTTAATTTGCTTTTTTCAGGTAGTTGGTAAGGGCACGGAAAAAATGTCTCAGTTAAAGTCTGGGGACATGGTTCAAGTTTGGGGTCCACTTGGAAATAGTTTTGCTATGGAACCAAAAACACCGACTCTTTTGCTGGCTGGTGGTATGGGTATAGTTCCCTTTGTAGGCTATGTGTATGAACATCCAAAGCCTTGGAATGTTTCCATGCTTTTTGGACATCGACCATCTTTACGTTGTTATCCCATTGACAGCATTAACGAGCGTATTACAGTAGACACTTTTCAAGAAAGCAAACCTGAAGATTTGGAACATTTTCTTGCAACTATTAAGCAAGCAATGCAAGAAAAAGCCGCAGAAGATGGTTTGGTTTTAGCATGTGGACCTTTACCATTTTTACAAACCATACAATCTTATGCTTTGGAGCTAGGCGTAAAAACACAAATTTCTGTTGAAAATCGTATGGCTTGCGGTGTTGGTGCTTGTCTTGGTTGTGTTGCAACAACTACACAGGAGTGGCCTGTAGAGCATAAAAAATTGTGGCCTATACAAACTTGTACTCATGGACCGGTTTTTTGGGCAGAGCACATTACTCTATAGTAAACATTGAAGATATAAAAATTTCTTAGTAAAGTATTGATCTAGTCTTTTTTCACTTTGGATGGAAAGGGGCAATTTTTCTTACTTTTAATGAATTGTTTGACGATTTGAAACAAAAGTTTTTTTCGTAAGAAAACATCTAATGAAAGTTTTTTTGAAAAGGCTATTATCTTACGGGCGGAAAGACTTTTTATTCACAAAAAGTCTTTCCCAAGAAAAAAATCAATCGGAGATTTTTATAGTTTTAAGGTGATAATATTATGAATCTTGCTGTAAAGTTGAGCGATAAGCTCATTTTAAAAAATCCCATCATACCTGCATCAGGTACATTTGGTTACGGGGTTGAGTTTGCCAATTATGGAGATTTAGCTAGCTTGGGTGCCATTGTAGTAAAAGGTCTTTCCTTAAAGCCACGAGCAGGAAATGCTACGCCAAGAATTGTAGAAACTACAGCCGGGATGCTCAATGCCGTTGGCTTACAAAATGACGGGGTAGAATCCTTTATAAAGGAGAAATTACCTCGCCTACCATGGAAAGAAACTCCTATTATTGCTAATATCTATGCGGCATGCTCTGATGACTTTGCACACCTTGCAGAGATTTTAGCCGATGAAGAAGCAGTAGCAGCTTTAGAGGTGAATATTTCTTGCCCAAATGTACACGAAGGTGGCATTTTATTTGGTCAAGACCCTAAAATGGCGGCACAGCTTACCAAGGCTGTCTGCCAAGTTGCAAAGAATAAAACAGTTATTGTCAAGCTTTCCCCAAACGTAACTAATATTGTTGATATTGCCAAAGCCGTTGAAGATGCCGGTGCGCATGTAATTTCTTGTATTAATACCATTTCAGCAATGGCTGTTGATGTACGCAGTCGCAAACCACAGTTATCAAATATCATAGGTGGTCTTTCCGGTCCTGCCATTAAACCCGTTGCATTGCGCTGTGTTTGGCAAGTAGCAAAAGCTGTTAAGATTCCGGTCATTGGGCTTGGAGGAATCAGCTGTGCTGAGGATGTTTTAGAATTTATCTTAGTTGGAGCTCATGCTGTACAAATAGGAACCGCAAACTTTATGCGCCCTGATTTTTGCTTTACCTTAACAGAAGAATTAACTAAGCTTTGTCATGAATACAACATTGATGATTTAAACACTTTCAGAGGTTCGTTGCAGCTATAAAAAATTATTATGACTCATCTTTCTCCAAAACATCATTCTTCCTTGCTTATGGCTGCTTTAGAGGATAATATTAATTGGCCTTGTAAAGTGCGCTTTTCTTCAAGAGTGCGCCGTGCTAAAATTAGTGTCGATCCTCTCGGTCATGTTGAACTTGTCTTACCGCAAAAAGATAACTTCACAGCAACTGAACAAGAGAAACTTTTGCAATCCATGTTGCCTTGGTTACAAAAAACCATAGATAAGCTCTTGCCTAGAATCGAACAAAAAAGTAAGGTAGATGAATTACTTTTGGAGTATAATGAAAGTTTTTCTGAGGAAATTTTACCGAAATATATATATTTACCGGTGCTAAATGAACGTTGGACATTGCATTTGTATTCTTTTTCAAACAATTATATAGAAATCAAGGAGTTAAGTTTACCAAAAAAGGAATACTTACCTCAAGTAATGCAAGGTCATCTTGGTCTTTATGCTCAAGGTGCCAAAATCCAGCAATGCTGCTATTTATTACAAAAATGGTTGATAAATAGAGCAAAGCCGGTCTTGGTGGATTTGACAAAAAAATTAGCAAAGTCCATGAATCTTAGCGTAGCAAAAATTAGTGTAAAAGCTCAAAAAGGGCGTTGGGGAAGTTGTACCAGTTCCGGAAATATAGCTTTGAACGCTCGTTTGATTTTACTTGACACTTACCTTATCAAACACGTTATTTTACATGAATTATGCCATCGAATACATATGAATCATTCTGCTGAGTTTAAAGCCCTATTAGAATCAGTTTCACCGCAAAGTTTGCAAAAAGATAAAGAACTTGATAATGCTTTAAAAAATTTACCTGCATGGGCTACAATGCGTTGCGTTTAGTCGCACTTTGAGTAAAGTAAAATTTCTGAATCGCAATATAAGAACAGACTGCTTATATCTGTCTGAATATACAGTACGTTAACATTTACAGCTTCCATTGTTGTCGGTACTTGTAAACTAACTGCCTAAGTTTGAGTTTTTAAAAAGCTGTTAAAATAAATTAAGAGGAAATACTATGATACTACTTGACTTTAGAACCCTACCTTGCCCACAACCTGTGGTAGAGTGCCGCAAATTTTTGCAGGATAATGCTGTTACACAAGTGCAAATATTAGTAGACAATGAAGCCGCCGTAGAAAATCTTAGTCGCTACCTAAAGCAACAAGGATTTTATGTAAAAAGCATGTCGCAAGACACTGACTTTATAGTCAGTGCTCAGCTTGACGAAAAGCAATCAACATCTACTACTACGCAAAAAATAACGCAATCTGAAGAAAAAGCTCTCATTCTTATAACTACTGAATTTCTTGGTCAAGGCGATGATTATTTAGGTGAAAAGCTTATGTCCGCTTTTCTAAGTTCACTACCGGAAATGGGGCAAGATCTGTGGCGTATCATTTTGTTAAATGGCGGAGTTAAACTTGCTGTTCAGCAAAGACCAGCCTTAGAACATTTGCAAGCTTTAGAAAATAGCGGTGTTAGTATTTTAGTTTGTGGAACTTGCCTTCAACACTATGGTTTATTAAAACAGAAAACTGTAGGCGACACTTCCAACATGATGGATATTATGAGTAGCTTGCAATTAGCCACAAAAGTTATTCGTCCTTAAAAGTTTTACTATTAACCATATTAAACTACTGTGTTTTATTAAAATAATTGATATAACAACTATTTAGACCTACAGTATTAATATTTGCTAAAATAGCATAAAAAAACAGTACTTTTTCATCTTTTCGCTTGCAAGAAATGAAAAATATATTTACTTTCTTACAGCTCTTGCAAAAGAGAAATTCTGCACAGTGCTTAAAGATAAAAACAATGGATTATATTGTCTTTACAACTTTTTAAAATCAGTAAGACATGTTCTAAAAAATCTATATCTGTTGTTAAACTGTGAAGGATTGTTAAACTGCTGTTTTAGCCTTTTATTAAGTTTTACAATTGTAGGTAACACATGAAAAAAATTCGTAAAGTCATTATGCCTGTTGC
>CAYJDL010000128.1:0-4864 GCA_964368885.1 uncultured Desulfovibrionaceae bacterium
CACTATTACCATCATCGCCACCCCAAAAATAACCTTCAGGTGATTGAGCATACCATGCAACATTATCAGTAATACTTGGTACGTCAAAAGTAGCCTTAGCTCTTGGGTTTACGCTATACCAACCTTCATAAATAACACCATTTTTTGAATTATAAGCAACAGCGATTTTTATAGAATGAGCGGTAGTATTTTCTACATGAAAAGGTTGTGTATATGCATTTGGAATTAGTAACAAAGTACAAAAAAAGCTTGCCAAAAAAATATAAGTCTTTATGTGCATATTATCCTCAACTCTATGTTGTTTTAATGCGTCTATTATCCTTTGGATATAGTTTATACAAAAGAAAAAGTGCGATTACTAAGGTTATAAGTTCTCCTACTGCCAACGCATAAGCTACGCCCAAATATTGCATAAATTTGGGGAAAAGCCAAATAAAAAAAATGGGGAAGATTAAGGTGCGTAAAACCGAAACTATGGCTGACGCCCCAGCTTTTAAAAGTCCTGTAAAAAAAGCTGTTATCATAATATTAATGCCGCACAGTAAAAATACATAGCGGAAAATATCCATAAAATTTAAAGCGTAATTTATTGTCTTTTCATCATCTTTAATAAAGAAAGCTATTAATTCTTGTGGAAAAATACTCACCACAGCATAACATATCACACCTATACCAAGGGCTGTGCCAACGCCGCATAAAAACAAAGATCGTGAACGTCTATGCAAATTACAAGCATGATTAGCACTAACTAAAGGGCTTAAAGAGTCACTAAAACCATAGCATAACATTAAACAAAACCAATGAACATAACTGATAACAGAAAAAGCAGCCACACCATAAGGACCAATTAACTGTATGACAGTAATATTAATGATGATAAGCACAAGTCCGGAAGACATTTCATTAATCATTTCAGAAATCCCATTCCAAATACTTTGAAACACTTCAAGCCAAGACCCTAAGCTTTTAGTAAAGTAAAGTCGTTTTGTTTTTTTTGTCCATAAATACCCATAAACATAAAGCGCAATTGCTGAACTATACGCAAGACCAGTTGCTAAAGCTGAACCCATAATACCCAGAGAAAGGTGTACGATAAAAATATAGTCTAAAATAACATTAACAACAGCCGTACACGCCAAGCCAAGCGAAGCCAAGGTTGGAAATTCATCTACCCTTAAAAAATAAGCCCAAATAAAGCCAACAACAAAAGGTGGGAAAAAAAAGCTGACAGTTGTTAAATATTCTACACAAAACGGCAACAGTGTTGCGTCAGCCCCAAGAAGTGTAACAATTTCCTCAGGATACATATAGCTAAACAGACTTAGAATAATGCTAAAAACAATACCGCTTAGCATGGTTTTAGTATACACAGCTTTTGCTGCTAAACCTTCCCCTCGTCCAAGATACGCAGCGCAGCGCACCGCACCCCCAGAAGCAAGAGCAATTGCAATACCATTAAGGACACCAAAAACAGGCCATATGATATTTATAGAGGCAAGTGCTAACGGACCAACATATTGCCCCACAAAAACGCCATCAACAACACCGGCCGAAGATAACAACAAAAGAGAAATACTCCAAGGAATACTGTACCGAAAGAACAATAAGACCACCGGAGTATGTAGCATATTCGTACCATTGGACGCTGTGATCATGACGAGTCTCGAATGCGCATGAAACTAGGCAAAGATATTATTTGCTAAAAATAATGCAAATACAATTTTTGAAGTCATGGCAAGCAAAACTTTGTATAAAATAAGTTACTTATAAAAATTTTGCTAGTTAAAAAGTTTTAAAACTATTACCGAAAAAACCCTTTAATCCAAAATATTTCAGTTCGGTTCATTTTTTTAATATTTTTGAAAAATTCCAAAAAATAAATACCGTTTACTAAAATTACTTAATTAATAGGCCTTGATGTATTCATCCAAACTTTCGGCAGAACAGTTTTTACTAACCCAAAAAGCAGACGCCCAAACCATTAAAGCTGTGGCTTGCGTATCGTCAAGGTGCTTCATTTTTGCTTCGAGTGGTGCTTTAGCTGCACCATGCTTTAAGTGAGCATTACCTACATCACAAGCATCCATTACACGCAATTGCAAATAAGATAGCCGTGTGTGGTCAGGTAATAATTTCAAATCTTTATGTGCTTCGACAATGGTTTTTAACTCCTGTGCAGTGAAAGTATTTTTTATATTTGCAATGGCTCGAAAAAAAGTATCAACAGCCCATGGTAAAATAAATTCTGCTCCAGCACTTTTAGTGCGAAAATAATCCTTTAACCAGCGTTCCTGATCATTGCTAATGCGTGCTGCTACTTGTGGCATTTCTTACCCCCAAAAATTTTGTCCATATCGCAAAAAAGTAAAGTCGTATTAATTTGCCTAAGGAAATATTTTTAACAAAACAACACCCTTAGGCAAAAAAACTAATACATTCTATAATATAGACTGTTAATTTAACATTATTCAGCATAGTTCAAAGACTATAAACTAAGGTAGATATTAGCATTTTAAATTAAGCAACACTGTTGCCTTGTATCCTTTATATACAAAAGGCAAAAGGTTTTCAAGAAAAATTCTAGAAAATATCTTGCATAGAATACAGCCTCATTGCTTGTTGCGTAGCTAGCCATTTAGCAGCACGTAAGGCACCTTGAGCAAAAGTGTCACGAGAATGAGCCTGATGGATAACTTCAATACGTTCACCAGGTCCCATAAAATACATATTGTGCACACCTACAACGTCACCGCCACGTATAGTTTGAATGCCAATTTCTTTTTTTGGACGTTCTCCAATAATACCTTCACGATGATAGCATGCAACATCTTTTAAAGCCCAATCTCTTGCTTGAACAAGACATTCGGCAAGCTTCAAGGCAGTTCCGGACGGTGAATCTTTTTTCTTATTGTGATGCAATTCAACCATTTCCATATCATAATCTTCACCTAAATAAGAAACAAGCTGAGGTAATATTTTTAAAAGCACATTGACGCCAATGCTCATATTTGGTGCCCAAAAAATTGGTGTCTTCAAAGCTAAGGATTCAAGCACAGTCTTTTGATCATCATTTAAACCAGTAGTACCAATCACCATGGGATTAGCATATTTTGCAGCAACTTTTGCTAACTCAAGACTAGCTGTTGGAGCAGTAAAGTCAATAATGGTTGCGCCTTGATGTTTTGATAAAAGCTCTTCAGGGTTTGAACTAATTGGACATGGACTATTTACATCTGCATTTACATAATCCTTATGCTCAAGTAAACCAACAAGCTGACATTGTGCATCATTTTGTACCAGCTCAATAAGAGTTTTGCCCATACGACCGCAAGCACCGCTAATAATAATTGATGTTTTCATTTATCATTCCTTGAATATTGTTTAAATAGTCATTAAATTAACGAACCTTGTTCATTTGTTGTAAACTTTTTAACGCTTTTAGCTTTGTCTTGTGCATTGCATAGACTCAAAAATTCCGTTTCACTTAGAACCTTAACGCCCAAACTTAAAGCTTTATCAAGCTTAGATCCTGCCTTTTCGCCCGCTACCAAATAGTCTAGCTTTTTGCTTATACTACTAAGTATTTGCGCTCCATTGTCTTCCGCCAGTTTAATAGCTTCATGTCTTGGCATGGTTAAAGTTCCGGTAAACAAAACTTTTTTATCATAAAAAGCTAAGTTTTCATCACTAACCAAGGCTTTACTAGGTTTCGACTTGGGATTAATACCAATTTCCTTAAATTGTTGCAATAGCTCTTTATTGCTTTGATTTTGAAAATAGTTTTGAATAGAAGCTGCCACTTCCGGTCCAACATCCTGCAAAGCAATAAGTTCATCTATGTTTGCTTGAGCTAAAATATCTATATCACTATAGTTTTTGGCTAACATCTTAGCCGTTTGTTCACCTACATGACGTATTCCAAGAGCATTAATAAAACGGGCTAAGGTGACTTTTTCCTTGGCATCATTAAATGCACTTACAAATTTTTCTGCCAAAACTTCACCCATTCGCTCAAATTGTAAAAGTTCAGGAACAGTTAATTTAAAAAGATCTGCCGCATTAGTCACTCTTTTAGCTTCGACTAGCTTTTCAATCCACTTTTGTCCAATTCCTTGAATATTAAAACAAGATTTACTTACAAAATACTTGATATTTTGTAAAAGCACAGCCTCACAAGAAATATTTTGACAACGCCATGCAGCTTGACCTTGCTCACGAATGGCAGGTTCGTTACAAATTGGGCAGATATGCGGAAAATCAAACTCTTTTGCCTCTGTTGGACGTAAGTTCAATACAGGACCTACAATTTCCGGAATAACATCTCCGGCACGCTGCACAATGACAGTATCGCCAATGCGTACATCCTTGGATTTAATTTCGTCTTCATTATGCAATGTTGCCCTACTCACCACAACTCCACCAACACTAACAGGCTCTAAAATTCCCACGGGGGTAAGTGCTCCTGTACGACCGACTTGAATTTCAATATTTAAAAGAGTGGTTTGCACCTGCATCGCAGCAAATTTATATGCTACGGCAAAACGTGGTGCTCTGGCAGTAAAGCTAAGGGCTTTTTGAGCTTCAATATTATTTTGTTTAATAACTGCCCCATCAATCTCCATGGGATATTGCTCTCGCTTATGTTCTATTTGGCTAACTTGTTCTATCACCTCTAATGCATCGCAAACACGCCCATAAGGTGGAGTGGCAAAGCCCCATGAATTTAAATTTTGCATACATTGACTATGCGTTGTTGGAATGTTTTGTGGAGCATCTTGCATATCTAAATCACCAAGACCATAGGCAAAAAAGCGTAATGGTCTTGATGCAATAATGCTTGTATCCAATTGACGTATTGCGCCGG
>CAYJDL010000128.1:4874-6615 GCA_964368885.1 uncultured Desulfovibrionaceae bacterium
TAGACTGCTCTTGTTTTGCGTTTAGTGCAAAAAAATCCTCTTTGTAGATTACAACTTCACCCCGTACTTCCAAAATTCTTGGTATAGTAAGCCCTGTTTTTTCTTTTAGACGTAAGGGAATATTTTTTATGGTGCGTATTGCTTCTGTTACAACTTCACCAACTTCACCATCACCTCGGGTTAAGGCTCTTTGCAATAAACCTTGCTCATAGATAAGTTCTATAGCTAAGCCATCAAGCTTTGGGTCAAGCCAAAAATCTTTTAGCAAATTTTTATCCGCATCCGGCAAAGCTTTATGCATTTTTTGTAGCCAATCTGCCCATTCACCTTTAGAGAAAATATTATCTAAGCCATACATGCGTTGACTATGAGCTTGCTTTTCAAGAGATGATAAAGTTGCCCCTCCAATACGCAAGGTGGGTGAGTGTGCTAAGCGCAAATGAGGAAATTCTTGCTCAAGTTCTTGTAATTTTTTAAATAAAGTATCATATTCTGCATCTGATATTGTAGGTGCATCTAAGGTATGATAGTTATAATTATGCTCTTCTACAACTTGCGTTAACATTTTAATTTCATTAATAATAGTATTTTCTTCGCTCATGATATTTTTGCTTATTAATTTTTTCAAAGGATTTATAAAGAAAAAGCCTTTGAAAACATAAAATCAAAGACTTTTTCATGCTTACATTGTAGATATGCCTATTATTACTTATTCAGTGCAAGATTTTCAATAACTGCTTTTAATGACTCAAAGTCACGAGTTATAAAATTTCTTTGCATAACACTTACACTTTCCGATTTGTACTCGGAAATTTGATCTTTCATAGCTTGATTTAATGCTTTAAAGAGCTGTGGTGAACTCCACTCATGATCATTAAAACAAAGTCCTTTAGCTTTAAGATTTTCTGCGTATTTTTTAGCATCTTTCAAGCGTAGCATAGCTGAATTTACTTCACTTGCTCCAATTCTTTTACTTAAAAGCTTTATATAGTCAGCTTCTTTAATGCTGTGTAATTTATCATATATTTCTTGGCTAATAAATAAAGGTTTAAAGGCTTGATTTACGCCTGTCTTATATTTTATAGCTTCAAAATCTGACTTTGCATCCTTTGAGCCAAACTCATAAAGTTTAGAATCTACTATTATTTTTCCAAGTCCAACCATTCTTCTGCTAAAGCAGGCATCATTATCAATGCCTGTGATGCTTGCCTTAAAAGTAGTGGGGTCAAGTGCTAAAAGGTAATTATCTGCATGTCTATCAACTTGCGCTGTAAGGGCGTCACTCCACTCAAGCTTTGTAAGTTCCTTGGCTAAGCTTGCAACAAGCATTTTTTGTTGTTCCTCGTCTAAAAATGCACCTAAATCTTGTAGAGTAATATCTTTTCCACCAATATTTGCAACCGGCACGGGATCATTCATTCTACGAAGGGCATATAATGTTGAACCTTTAGCAACATTCATAAATAACCCAAATTGATTTTTATGCATTCCAACTTTGGACTGTGCTATGGCACTTTCACAACCAATTAATTCAGACACTTCTGTTGCAGCAACATTTAATGAATTTATATATACATTACTATGATATCCAAGTTTTCCGACCTTTAACTCGTCAAGACCTTTTCTTGCGTCGTATTCACCTTTGAAAACATACTTTACCTCTTCACCGTTTTGTGCATAAGTACATAGGAAAACTTCATTAGCAGCTCCTTGTCCTAATTTTTTTTCTTCTATCAAGTTG
>CAYJDL010000129.1:0-6549 GCA_964368885.1 uncultured Desulfovibrionaceae bacterium
ATCTCAAGCCAGTGGTCGATTTGATGAACATGGTTTTCAAAAATTTAAGGTAAATCCCTCTACCATTAGCAATGCACCAACTCCATCTGTGCCACAGCTTCAGCCACCTGCCAAAGTAAATGAAGCTAAGAAGGCTAATGAGGCTCCTAAACCAACTTTACCCAAAAAAGAATCTGTTGAAGATATGGATAAAACATATTTGCAAGCAGCCAATGAATTTTCTCAAGGTGAATATGGTAAAGCTTTAAAAACATGGCAAAATTTAACAACTCTTGGTCATGCACCTTCCATGGTAGTTCTTGGAATTTTGCAAGATAAAGGTCATAGTGAAGCGAAAATTCCCGTAAACACCAAGGAGGCTTTGTCTTGGTTTCGTAAGGCCGCTGAAGTAGGTCATAGAGACGGCATGTATAACCTTGGACGCATGTTAGTTCATGGAAGAGGTAGTACGACCGGACAAAAGCATGCTGATACTGCTGCATTTTGGTTTAGAAGAGCTGCTGACCTTGGACAAAGCGATGCTCAATATGCTCTTGGTTTGCTTTACGAAAGAGGTGAAGGCGTAGTTCAAAGCATTAAAGATGCTGTAGCTTGGTATAGCCATGCAGCCGCCGGACAAAATATTGCGGCTCAAGCACGCCTTGGGCATTTATATCGATTTGGAAAAGGTGTACCAAAAAATGATGCTAGGGCAACTTTATTGCTTTATGGGGCAACTATGGCTGGAAACCTTGGTGCTCAAGAAGAGCTTTTTAATATGGCAAAAGAACATTTTGCACCGGAAGATTTTCCTAAGGTTACTCTTTTTGGAGCAGATTTGAATATTAATAAGGGCATTAGCCGTTCTGCCATGCGCTCTGCCCTTTCTGTATCTAAAGTTCCGGCTATTCGTGAAGATATTCAATATATTTGCGATGTGTATAACTTGGGAAAAGTTGTTCCCGGTTCTAAGGAAATGTCTATTTGCTATGGTAAAAATATTGCACAAAATGGACAAGATATTAGTAATGAGCAAGAAATAGGCTTTATTAAAATTGACTATCCTGCTAAGGATGAAAATGATGCCAGATCAATACAAGATATGGTCTCTAAGCGTTTTGGGCTTCCTACAGCAGGTGAACAGGGTAAGGGGTTATTATGGAATCTAGGGCATGTGATTGTTGCTACACAGTATGAACCCAAGAGTAAGGAAGTGGGTCTTATGTACATGATACCAAGGGTTTATCATACTACGCAAGAAAAATAGCCAAAAGCTGTAGGCATTGTTTTTAAATTTTAATATTTTTTACAAGCTAATTTATTGACGTTGAAACTTCTTTATGTTAGCTTTCTCTAGCTTTGTGAAAACGAGTACAAAGTTTGAGAGCTTTAAGTAGAGAAGCATAACGAACTTTAACTAGTGTTTGATGTTTTAAGCTGATTTCTTGTTATGCGCTTTTGGTCTTTGTAATTTGGGATGTACCATGAAGAATAACGGAAGTTTTGGCGAGAAATTAAGCGCAAGAGTAAAGAAAAGAAGTGCGACAATGGATGTTTTGGCGAGTGCCGGAACTATTGGAATGCATATGGTCAGTGGTCCAATTGTAGGTTTTGGCATTGGTTATGGACTTGATCATTGGTTGGGTACTCACCCTTGGATGAAGTTGATTTTTTTCATTATTGGCATTGGTGCGGGATTTTTAAATGTGTATAAAGACTCTCAGAGTTTATTGCGAAAAATGCAAAAAGAGAAAAATATAAGTAAAGGTAGTACACCTGAACAAGATTTACCTGAACAAGAAAAATCAGAAAAAAATTAAGTAATATAATATTATATGGCTAGTAAATAAAAATGCTTGCAGAAAAAAACAGTATTCTTAACAGAATTTTACATGAAATTGAAGCATGGCTATGGCGTAGGGGTTTTCAGCATGTGCTAGTACGTCAGGTCATGAAAATACAAATAATTTTTTTGTTTTTTTCTTTATTAATAGGAATTATAGCCCTAACTTGGACAATTGATGGTATGACTTTTGCCTTAGGGGTTGTAATTTTTGCACATATTTTGTGGGGAATTTCTGGACAAATACTTGGCTTTTCCCTTACAACATATTCAGGAGGATTGCTTTTCCTCTTGCTCTTTAAATCAGGTTTAAGGCTGGCAATTGCAGCCTTGGTTTTGTATGTGGCTTTTAAAGTGTATAATGCCTCGGCAATTGTGCTAGTATGCGGACTTACCGCAAGCACAGCTGTGGCACTTGGAACCTTTGCACACGCTCATTTTAAGCGTGCCTAACAGTAAGGAGTGTATTATGGCAGGTGGATTGCCGCATCCGGTCTTACTTTCCACTATTTTTGACTTAGACTATGTCACAATTGGTGGAAAATTGGTCGAATTTAAACATGTGTTTTTTACTTGGCTTGGCATGGCCTTTTTGTTTTATGTAGCTTATCGTGTGCGTAATAACATCACTATGGTCCCGGGAAAACTGCAAAATGTCTTTGAGACCATAATAGGAACTATTGACGACTTTGTCTGCACTAATCTAGGTGAAAAAGACGGTCCAAAATTTGTTCCATTGCTATCTGTTATATTTATTTACTTGATTACTCTTAACCTAATTGGTCTTATCCCCGGTTGTGATGCTCCGACTGCAAACCTTAACACAACTGTGTCTATGGCTTTAATTGTCTTTGTTTACTACAATTTTATTGGTATGCAGCGTTGGGGTTTTCACTATATAAACCATTTCACAGGACCATCTAAGGCATTGATTCCCTTAATGCTTCCTTTGGAAATTGTCTCCCATATGTCAAGACCGCTTTCCCTTTCCTTGCGTCTTTTCGGAAATATTCGAGGTGAGGAGATTGTTATAATTTTAGCTTTCGTAATGGCTCCAATTTTAAGCTCATTACCTATATACACGCTTTTCCTTCTTGGAAAATCTATGCAGGCTTTTGTATTCTTCATGCTAACAATGTTCTACATTAAGGGCTCTTTAGAGCATGCTCATTAGTAGGTAAATCGAAGCATTGTAAAAGCATTATTAACTTGTGGGGAATGGTCTTCGGACCCAAACATATAATATCTTAAGGAGTTTTAACATGCGTAAATTATTAATGATCGCCCTTAACACCGTTGCACTTGTAGGTATGGCTTCTATTGCTTTAGCAGCAGGCGATCCTCTTTCCATCAGCTTCACTTCACTTGCCGCCGTTCTTGGTATCGGCATTGCTGCTTTTGGTTGTGGCATTGGTATGGGTCTTGGTCTTAAAGGTGCTTGTGAAGGTGTAGCTCGTAACCCAGATGCTAGTGGTAAAATCACTGGTACTTTGATTCTAGCTTTTGCATTTATTGAATCCTTAGCTATTTATGCTTTGGTTGTTAGCTTTATTTTACTTTTTGCTAATCCTTTTATTAGCTAGTATTATAAAATCCCATTTCTTACATATTTGCTGGCAGACATTTTCTGACAGATATTTATGAGAAATGCTTTTCAATAAACCCTCAATTTCGGTTGAGGGTTTTTTATGTAATAATGCTTGACAGCAGCTTTAGCGAACTGCATAGTTATTTTTCTACAGTCAAATCATAATCTGCTTTATTTAGCTCTTTTAATAACTCATTAACATCTTGCTTTAAGTAACAATTATCATAAGGAAGAATAGCTATGAGCCAAAAAAATTTTGATAATGAAAATCAAAACCATTTTAAGCACAGTCACAGCCACGATGAACACGTTGAACACAATCATAGTGAACATAATCATAGCGAGCACACACACAAACATGATAAACATGCAGAACATAAAAATTGTGACCATGACCATAGCGGACATGACCATCATGAACATGGTGATTTTGCTGATGTGCATAGTCATGGTTATTTTGACTTTTTGGGTCTTCCTGATTACATAAATCATATATTGGAGCTTGCATTTGAATTTTGCATACTATTCTTAGTAATCAGTATGATTATAACATTTATATTGGAATATTTACCACCAAGGTACATTGAAAAATTATTTGCAATTAGGAAAAGTGAACAAAATTCAAAAGTAAATATTACTCTATTTCAAAATCTACGACCTTATTTATATGCAGTAATTTTTGCAATGCTTACGCCAGTGTGTACATTTTCAACAGTGCCGATGATACAAGGTTTGTTAAGAGCTAAAGCTAGCTTTGGACCGACTATGGCTTTTTTATTTTCTTCGCCACTTTTAAGTCCTATTATTATAAGCTTATTATTTACTGTGTTTGGTGTAAAAATAAGTTTAATTTACATTTTGGGGATAATAGTTTTTTCAATAGCCATGGGCATACTTTATCAAAAATTCGGCATGGAGCGATATGTTATCTATAGTGGTGTACATGTGTGCGCAAGTAATAATTGTTGCGATGCTAATCATTTACCCCTTCAAAGTGCAACCACCTTTGGTGGCAAACTATGTTTAGCATTTATCCAAAGTTTAAAAAATCTTAAAAGAGCTGGACCTTACTTGATAGTTGGGCTTATATTAGGTAGTTTATTGCATGGTTATACGCCTGACACTTTTCTAACTGGACAAAGTCAAAATAATTCAATTTGGCTTGCTATACCCTTGGCCTCAATTTTAGGTTTGCCCTTACATGTTCATGTTGAAACTTTAATACCCATAAGTTCAGCTTTATTACATAAAGGCATGGGTCTTGGAACTCTTATGGCACTAATCTTAAGTAGCGGTGGAACTAGCCTTGCTGGTTTAAGTGTTTTAAAAGCTTTCTTTAGATTTCTCTTGCTAATTGCTATCGTAATTAGTACATTTTGCTTAGCTTTAGTGCTTGGCATTGTTTATCAGATTATTTAAAAACTTTTCAACTGAAGAAGGATTAAATTTATGCAAAAACGGTTTTACTTTAAAGTGTATATTTTTTGCTTTTTGGGATTAATGGTAAACTTTTGCTTTGCAGGTCAAACACATGCTCAAGATGAACAAAAAGGTATTATTCTTGTGGCTTTTGGAACAAGTATGCCGCAGGCAAAAGTTGCTTTGGATGCTATAGAACAAATCTACGTTAACGAATTTGCTGATAGTAAAACAGTAATCATGGCGTATTCATCTGATTTTATAAGAAATAAACTCAATAAGCAAAAACAACAAACCTTATCAATTTATGAGGCTATGCAAAAAGCTCATAGCCTTGGCATAACTCATTTACGCATGCAATCCTTACATGTTGGGGTAGCTGAAGAATTTCAATATGTACAGAGAATTATACAAAAATATTTAAATGACAACCCAAAGCATTTTCAGTCAATTGTTTTAGGATCTCCCTTGCTTGAATCGGAAAAAGATATGCAAGATCTTATGAAAGCTGTTATTGACGACTTACCAAAAGAACGTAAACCAGAAGATGCTGTGCTTTTAATGGCGCATGGTAATCACAATGGGCCGGGGGATCTAATTTTTTTTGCATTAGCTAAGGCCTTTGCTCAAAAAGATGCTAATATCTTTATAGCATCGGTTGAAGGTAGCAATACTTTAGAAAAAGTTCTTGTACAATTTAAGGCTAAAAAAATAAAAAAAGTTTGGTTACAGCCCTTGATGATAGTTGCTGGAGACCATGCCTTAAATGATTTATTTGGTAAAGAAGAAGATTCTTGGGCATCTATTTTAAATAGCCAAGGTTTTACTACTCAAGCTATACAGCGTGGACTTGGTGAAAATAAAAATGTTCAACAGATATTTCTACGGCATACCAGAGAAAGCAAAGATGATTTTTGCAAGAGTAAAAAAAGTGATTTAAAATTGTAAAATAGTTTTTAAACGAGTGTTACGCAAGTCAAGAGCAAAGCGTTTGGTCAGGCTTATGCGTTCACGGACTGTGGGCAAAAGTTTTTCCATGGAAAAATAAGAAATTAGTACTATCTTTAAAAAATAAATATGCTGCGTTTCCTTAAGTATAATACATACTCTGATGGTATGAAAAAGCACTTGGCTGTACAAGCACCTTGACCATTTCATCACGATGTTTATATTGTAGTGACACAAAGTTTAGTAATAAACCTGACAGCCTGTCAAATAAATATGAATAATATATTTTCTTTATACTATGTTAAGACACTTAAATAATTTTTCAAAGGCCATAAGAGAGGAGTGTACATGGCTAAAAAACATTTAAACCCTGAAGATTCTGGCGAAATACTTCTTGAAGATGAAGTTCGAGAGCCACATAAATATAAGGTTCTTCTGCACAATGATGATTATACAAGCATGGAGTTTGTGGTACATGTGCTTATGAAAATTTTTCGTAAAAGCTTGGACGAGGCGACAACAATTATGCTGTCTGTGCACGAAAGTGGTCTAGGAGTTTGTGGCATTTATACTTTTGAAATTGCTCACGCAAAAGTAATGCAAGTGCGCTTTATGGCTCGTGAGGCAGGATTCCCCTTACTTTGTACTAGCGAAAAAGCTGAAGGGTAATAATGACATAGATCTATTTTATAGTGTTTTATAGTGCGAATACCATTGTTTTATCAGATTTACTTATGAGATACTACTGTACATAAGCTCCACATCACTAAGG
>CAYJDL010000130.1:0-6379 GCA_964368885.1 uncultured Desulfovibrionaceae bacterium
CGAATATATTCGCGCAACTATCCGCTCTGAACCTTTTCAGCATGTGATTATTGGTCTTGTCTATGCCACTAGTTTTGGAGTTGTCATTGCTATAGCTGGTTGCTATCAAGGCATACGCTGTGGTCGTTCTGCTGCTGCTGTTGGACAAGCAACTACGGCGGCTGTGGTGAATTCCATAGTCGGTATTATTATAGCAACAGCCATTATTACCATTATTTGTAATGTATTAGAGATATAGCTATGCAAAGAAGAGAAATGATTACCGTGCGTGACTTAGAAGTAAGTTATGGTTCACGTATTCTTATGCAAAATGTTAATTTCCAAGTACATGAAGGTGAAATTTTCATTATAATGGGCGGTAGTGGCTGTGGTAAAAGTACACTTTTACGAGTTCTTATGGGTTTAAAGGAGCCGGCTTTTGGCAGTGTGTACTATGACACCATGCCTTTTTGGCCAGCCAGTGAAGAATTTCGCCAAAAAATTATTCGCTGTACCGGAGTGCTCTATCAAAGTGGAGCTTTGTGGAGTTCTATGACTTTAGCTGAAAATGTTTCCCTCCCTTTAGAGCAATATACTGATTTGACAGCCAGTGAAATTTTGGAACAAGCTGAGCTTAAATTAGCCTTGGCAGGCTTATCTGGTTTTGGTTCTTATTATCCATCGGAAATAAGTGGTGGTATGCGTAAAAGAGCGGGTTTAGCTAGGGCTTTGGCCTTAGACCCTGAAATAATTTTTTTGGATGAACCTTCAGCTGGTTTAGACCCTGTTAGTGCTCGTAGATTAGACGATCTTATTTTGGAATTAAGGGATAGTTTGCAAACTACTTTTGTAGTTGTAACTCATGAATTGGCTTCACTTTTTGCTATAGCTGATACAGCTTTATATCTTGATGCAGCGACAAAATCAATGGCTGCTCTTGGTAATCCCAAAGCTCTTTTAAACGCAAATGATACCAAGGAAGTTGTATTGAATTTTTTGACTCGTGGGGAGTATGAAAGTAGGTAAAATATATGAAGAAAAAGATGAGCAAGGCAAGAACCGGAGGATTTATTCTAGGTAGTATAGCTTTTTTTATTGTCTGCCTTATTACCCTTGGAGGAAGAGATATTTTTAGTGATTCAGTGGAATATGTACTGTATTTTGATGGATCGGTAAGTGGTCTATCCTTGGGGGCTCCGGTGGTGTTTCGAGGTGTTCCTCTGGGTAAAGTCACTCAAATTATCTTAATTGCCAATACCCAAAGTGAAGAAGTTACAATTCCGGTGCATATTGCTATTGACCCAAAAAGTATAGTGCATGATAAAAATTCTACCGAAGCAGCGACCTCTAGTGAGCATGTGATGCTTATGCAACGTATGATACAGCGTGGCCTTAGGGCAAGGCTGAATATGCGCAGTTTAATAACAGGGCAATATAGTGTTGATTTGGATTTTTTTCCTGAAACTCCCGCACGCTATCATTCAGCAGATCACTCAAGAGAAATACCTACCGTACCTTCTACTTTTGATGAATTTCAACGTACCCTTTCTCGATTACCTTTAGAAGAAATGTCACGTTCCTTACATATGGCCTTAGATTCTGTCGCTAAGTTATCTTCTAATGAAGATTTGTTAAAAAGTTTAACAGCAATTCGTATGACTTTTGAAAACACAGCAAAATTTACTGAAGATGCTGTCACTTTGCGTGATGACCTACAGCGTACCTTAAATGCTCTTGGTGATACCAGTACAACTATTGATAATCAATTACCGCAAATTATGGCAACATTGCAATTAACCATAGCAAGTATAAGAGTTGTAGCTGATGATTTGCGTGGTTCCATTGCCGAGGCTAATAAATTAGTTGCACCCACTGTAAAAGTTCTGCACGGTGCTCAAAAAAGTTTAGATGAAATATCCAAAGCTTCCAAAGCTGTTGGTGCACTGGCTAGAATGATAGAAAAAAATCCAAGATCGCTTATTTTAGGAAAGGGAGCTAGATAATGTCTTTTGATTTTAAAAATTGTTGTTTATTGTTATTAAGTTTTTCTTTGCTTACTGCTTGTGGCGAAAATATTCCAACTTCTTATTATGTATTAAATAGCAATACGCATTCACCGGCCGAAGAGCTTAAAAATACAAATACTAAGCGCATGCCTAAGATTTTATTGCAAGAAGTTTCAATTCCGAGTTATTTGGACAGAGATGCAATGGTTAATCGTTCGGCTTCCGAAGTTGAAGTTGATATTGCTGACTATGATTCTTGGGCAGAAGGGCTTGATGTTGGTATCCAAAGAGTGCTTGGCGATGTGCTTATGGGGTCTTTGCTTGAACATAAAGTAGCATTGTTATCCATGGATAGTGATGGAGCAAATGCTAGAAAATTATATGTATTTATCCGGCGTTTTGATGGACAATTAAATGGTAGTGTTTATTTAGATGCACGTTGGACTTTACATAATAGTGAGCAAAAAGCTATTGCAAGTGGTGCTTTTGTGGATTCTGCTAATGCTGGTTCTACTCATGCTAGTATGGTGATGGCTCAAAGTGCTTTGCTTGTGAATTTTGCTAAGGAAATTACTGTTCCCGTTGCCAGAGCTGCTCGTAAAAAGTAAATGTAATGCTAGTAAATAAAGAAGAATTGAATATTTTTATGGAAGCACTGGTTAAATAGTTTATGAAGGGGGAAGGGAGACTTGTTGATTTTTGAAAATGTTTCCCCCAAAAAAATATAAGCCGTGTTTTCACAGTTTTATTATTGTGCTATACTATAGCTTAACACTCTTGCAGGGGGAAAGTTTAACCACACAGTATGTTTTTTATTTACGGTAAAGCCACTTTTTTCCAATATAGTTTGCTTAGTTAATGAATAGGTGTATTGAATAAGTGGACTATTTCCAAGTAATGATTTCATGGCAGAAATAATTCTCTCATTAACTTCTTTTGGTAAAGATACAAAGGGTAATGAAGAAACTATAGAAGCTACATAGGCATTTTGGGGGAGATAGTGCTGCATTTTTGCAGCATCGTCTTGTATTATACACAAATGCGGAAACTTTTTGCGTAATATAGTACATTGTATTGGGCATGATTCAAACACAAGCAATCGAGAAGAAGGGATGCCACGATTTAAGAGTGCTTGAGTCACAACGCCGGTACCTGCTCCAAGTTCAAGGATAAAACCTTGTGATTTCTCATTCTTAGAGTTAGTGTGCTTTTCTGACAAAACTTGCTCTTGTAGTGTATAAACAATGTCATTGCTGACTTGGTTTGCAAGTTGTTGCGTTAAATATGAGCTGCTTGGACACAACATCCCCATTGCTGAGGGTGACTTGATAAATGATTGAGAAAACGACCATATAGTTCGTAATGTGCCGTTATGTAATATATTGTTTTTCATAATATAAACCTTGCTACTTAAATTTTACACTAACTCTAATGCCTTGAGTTTTAGTGTTTTCATGATTAATCATTTCTATATTTTCCATATGGATAGTTGTATCATGCAATTGAGCAATATGCCGCATAATGGAAAGACCAAGACCGCTTCCACGTTCTTGTTGTCCGGCAGGACGATAAAATCTTTCCCCTAAGTGCTTGAGTACTTCAACGCTTAAATGGTTTGCACTATTTTCCACAGACAAAGTGTCTTCTTGGAGTAGCACAAGGACAGTCCCATGTTTTGAAGCATAACGTACAGCGTTGTCAAGCATATTTCTAAGAACAATACTCCAAAGTTCTGGCGAACCATGACTTGATATGCAAGCATTTGTAGTTTTACAAGATAAAATGATGTTTTTTGCAATGGCTGTGTCTAAAATATCATTTTCTGCAATTTGTAAAAGTGTATTCCACGGGACGATTTCTTTGGTGAGTTTAGATGTGTCTTGCGCTTCTAACTTAGAAAGAAGTAGTAATTGGTCTACAAGGCGGGAGCATCTACTGCTACCATCTAAAATTTTGCGCAAAGCATTTTGCCTTGCAGCAGTGTCATGTATCATCCTTTCAAGTACTTCTGCTTGCAAACGTAATCCAGATAGTGGAGTGCGTAGTTCGTGAGCAGCATTAGATACAAAAGAACGTTCACGTTCTAGAAGGTTTGCTGTTTTATTAAAAAGAGTATTTAAGGATTCCACCAAGGGTCGAACTTCAGCTGTAAGTCCGTAAACATCTAGTGGTCTTGAGTCTTGTGGTTTTCTGCTCTTAAGTTTTTGTGCTACACTGTAAAGCGGTTTTAATTCTTGCCTTACAAGAAATCCAAAGCCTATTAGGAACAACACTAAAAATATGAACCAAGGTAACATGTGGCTCATTAAAATTTTAAATCGAACTTCACTTCTTAAATCTCGTTCATAACCTACAGCAATGCGGATATTTTTTTGCGAATTATTATACCAAAATATTCGCCAATCGTCGTCATCCAGTTCTCTATGTACAAAGCCTTCAGCTTTTTCAAAAATGAAATCATCACCATCGTTGTCGTCAAAAATTCGAGTGCCGTCTTCTGCAAAAACGGCAAATGAGTACATATCTTTTTCTATATATTTAAGAATGCTTTCCCTACCATCAGACCACCTTGCATAAAATTCAAATATATTGTGAGAAGCATCATGAAAGTCAATTTCTGCTATGCTTTTAGCAAGTAAAATTAATTGCGTATCAAAAGAAATTCTCGTTTCTTTTGATGCATTATGATAGGTATGAGCTGCCATTATTGACCAAATAAAAATAAAGAAAATTGACACAAAACACAAAAGTCCAATAAAGACCATTGTGCCATTTTGTGCCTTAAATTTTGTATCAACTGCATTATGTTGTCCCTAAAATATAGCCAACACCATGTACATTTTTAATGAAATCCTTTCCTAATTTAGAGCGTAAGTGATGAATATGAACTTCGACAGTATTACTGCTTACATCATCATTCCAACCATAAAGCTTTTCACGCAAAGTATCTTTTGAAAGAATTCTACCTTTATGTGTTAAAAATGTTTCTAGAAGAATTAAACTTTTAGGACTTAGTGTGATAGTTGTAGAACCTTTTGTGACAATGCGCTTTTGGGGGTCAAAGGCAATATCTTCATGCTGCATAATTAAATGTGCCTGACCTGTTGCACGGCGTTGCCAAACTCGAACTCTTGCAACAAGTTCATCTAATGCAAAGGGCTTTGGAAGGTAATCATCAGCACCAAGAGACAAACCTTCAATACGTTGCGATACTGTGCCCCGTGCAGTAAGTACAATTACAGGAAGTGTGGTGCCGGATTTACGCCAACGCTTAAGCACTTCAAGACCATCCATACCCGGTAAGGTTAAATCTAAAATAACAATATCATGCATATTTTCATCTAAAGAATCTTTTGCAAGAGTGCCATCTTGTAGCCAATCCACTGTAAAGCCTTCGTTTTTAAGACCGGCAACAAGAGCATCGCCAATAATGGCATCATCCTCTACAAGTAAAATACGCATACTTTATCCTTTTATAAAGCTTTTTTAAGGGGCTATAAAAGCCCCTTTGTAATTTTAAAAAATGTATAATCTTTACAAATTATTTTATAAAACGAACTGTTTCTACTTCAAGCTCAGTCTTGTTCCAATCTTTATCTATTTTAACCAAAAGTTCAACTGTATTTTGAGCACTTATTTTTTGACCGCCCCAAGCGTCGTCGTCGATTTCAACAAGCATTTGCCCACTTGCATCTTGGAAAGTATACATATCATCACTGTGCTGACTTATGATTTTACCTCGTAAGGTGACCCATGTATCGTCTGCTTGTTTAGAAGCCTGTTTAACGGTCATCACAGCTGGTCCAGGGCCTGAAAAGCCACCACCACCAGATGAAGGACCAGAATATGCGGCTAAAACATGCATAGGGGCACTCATAAGTGTTAATGCAAATAATCCACCAGCAATCAAAGAGCTTGTTCTTTTTTTAATAAAATTTGTGTTCATAATTTTCTCCGTATTTTTATTGCGCTTCATTGCGCTGTTCATTTAAGAGAACATTTATTTATTAAAAAATAATTAAGGAAAAGATTATTTATTATTTTTTTTGGGGAAAAATTTTCATTATAACAGTTCCGCTTGACATTTGCACGTTTAACGCCGAAACGAGGCGTGCCTTTAAGAGCTTGACAGTGCAGATGTCAAGCGGAATTGTTATAAAAAGGTAGATTGTATTTTCATGTACTCCTGAACTTGAAAACATTAGTTAACGGTGAATTGACCATTAGGCCATCACTTTTAAGGTCTGACAAAGATTATTTGTCAGACCGTTTGTGCAGTGTATCAATGTTTGTGCAGTCTTATTTTCCAGCTTTAAGGCTTCGGGTAAGCTTGGTTAGCTCTTGGGCTTGTTCTTTAAGGTCACGTACTGATTGGGTTGCCTCGCCCATGCTTT
>CAYJDL010000131.1:0-2597 GCA_964368885.1 uncultured Desulfovibrionaceae bacterium
AAAAAGAAGAAGACATTTACATGCAGCAAATCACTAAGCTTATTGTAAACGTTGGTGGCGCACCTACTATTTGGAATGAACCTGCTAATTTGCCTTGCGAAATAGTACCATTAATTAAGCCTTATGCAACATGGGCTGGTAACGTATTCCAAGGTCAAGTTCTTTCCGGTGGCAAGCCTGTTCCAGGTGCTGAAATTGAAGTTGAATATTTAGCTTTCCCTCCTGATATGAAAGCTAATGCTTTTGCTAAAAAGGCTGTTGTAAAATATCCTAATAGCTCTCTTGTAACTCAAACTGTTATTGCTGACCAAAATGGCGTTTTCACCTTTGGTCTTGCTAAAGCTGGTTGGTGGGGATTTGCTGCTTTAGGTATTGGTCCAGACAAAGAATACAAGGGCAAAGAACTTTCCCAAGATGCAGTTATTTGGGTTCAAGCTCATGACATTAACAAAAAATAATTATTTAACGAACATGGTTTAATTTTTTTGGGGAAAACTTTTTTTGAAAAAAAGTTTTCCCCAAACCTCTTTCAAAAAAACTTTCCCCCAAAAAAAATCAATTTTTATACAAAGAGCGATATTTACATGAAAAAAATACTATTTTCTTCCATTTTTGGCTTAATACTTCTCAGTTTTTCCGCTAGCGCACATGCTCACAGTGCGTTATTAAATTGCTTTGACAATGCTGATGGTACTTTTACTTGTCAAGGCGGCTATTCTGACGGCTCATCGGCAACAGGTATACGCATAGTTGTAAAAGATAGTTCGGGTAATCATTTACAAGAAGCAACGCTTAATGCTGATAGTGAAGTAGTTCTACCACGTCCACAACAAAATTTTAGTGTATTATTTGATGGCGGTTCCGGTCATTCGGTAGAGATACCGGGTGAAAGCATTGTAAAGTAAGAGATTTTATATGAATGAAGCACCAGTAAGTATTAAAGATTTACGACATAATTATGGTCGTAGAGAGCTTTATAATGGTCTTAATTTGTCCATTGAAAAGGGTAGGGTGTGTGCTCTGCTTGGTAAAAATGGAGTGGGTAAAACAACATTAATTCAAATTCTTATGGGATTTTTGCGCCCAAGTAGCGGTCAATGCCGCATTTTTGGCGATTTAGCCTTTGCTATTCGTGCGCAAACTCGTGCAAGGGTAGGGCTTTTATTTGAAAAACATCTTGCATATCAGTTCTTTAGCATTGAGCAAGTAGAAAAATATACCAGACAATTTTACCCAAAATGGAAGCCTGAACGATTTTACAATTTAGTTGACTTACTTGGTTTGCCTAAAAATCATCGCATAGCTCATATGAGTGAGGGACAACGCTCACAAGTTGTTCTGGGCTTAACCCTTGCCCAAGACCCTGAGTTACTTATTTTAGATGATTATTCCATGGGGCTTGATGCTGGATACCGTCGCCTTTTTATTGATTATTTATGCGAAAATTTACGCAATGGACATCATACTATTATTATTACTTCGCATGTAATTCAAGACATGGAACGCTTTGTGGATGATGCTGTTTTTATGCGTCGTCATAAAATGGCTCATCAAACGTCATTGGCGGATTTTGTGGATAATTTTGCATGTTATCGCTTGCCTAGACCTGATAATTCCACAGAACTTGAAAATACTTTGAAAAAAATCCCTGAGGAAATTTTGGTAAATGCTGAATGGCATAAAGATTTTGTGGAGCTTTTTATTTATGCAGATGAAAATAAGCGCAATGAAGCATTACAACAATATTCTCTAAATGATTTAAATATTGAGAAAAAAGAGATGAATATGGAAGATGCCTTTATAGGCTTTACGGGGAGATATTAAAATGCGTTTATCTTCAGCACTTTATGCCGTATTTTATAAGGAAGCCATTAAAACACGTTATATGATGCTATTGCTTTTTGCAAGCAATATCCTCTATATGGTGTGGAATTTCATTATTTTACGTCGCTTATTCATGCAAGACCATTCTGAAGTTGTTTGGTATAGAACAGTTGAGCTTGGTCAAATTCCCTATGATGGTATGAGATATTTGCCATTTATAACGGCTTTTATTTATTGTATTTTTCAATTTTTGCAAGAAATGAGAGATGGCAGAATACGCATTGCCCTACACGCTCCTTGTGATTCAAGCCTGATAGTGCTGCTACATGCCCTTTTTGGAATGGTCTTTCTAGGAATTATTTTTGCTTGCGATGCGCTTATCCTCTATACAAGCATGGTGCATTATTATCCACCGGAAGTTGGAACTTCAGCACTAATTACCGTTTTGCCATGGTTTATTGCAGGATTTTATGTTTATCTTGGGGGATCCTTTGTGCTTCTTGAACCGCAGATAAAGCGCAAAATACTTGCGGCAATTGTATATCTTGGTCTTAGCATTCCATTGTTTTTATTCAAGAAAGCTGGATTTTATGTAGATATTTTGCCATTTTTCATCCTACTTATCCCAATTATGTTTTATAGCTTGGCATTATCTGCTGATGATTACAGAAATAGGTGGACAGCATGAAAATACGCATAGCTGGTGTTTGCATGTACTTATTGAGTATATGCTTTTTTGCTTGGTTTTTCCCCATGTTTTATTCTATACTTTT
>CAYJDL010000131.1:2607-6370 GCA_964368885.1 uncultured Desulfovibrionaceae bacterium
CGTAAAAGTGGTTGATAAAACACATATGTTTTTTAGTCCTGTTGATTCTAACATGATTTATACCGAACAAATTCTCGAACGAGATTTAAAAGCTGAGGAAAAATCAGAAAATCACCATTCGGATGTTGTTTACAAAAATGAGAAGGATGAATATTTTACCAGAAATGAATTTGAAGCAAAAATTCCATTTATTTACTATAGAAATATGGAATTACGCAAACTTTTACCCATGCAAATACGTGGTAAGTCCTTTGATAGTGCTACTATTCAAAAGCACAGGCGAGTGCTTGAAATGTCTGCTGTTTTGCTGGATGAAAATGTGTATAGAGAAAAAATTTATTCACTTATAGATGCAAATCCCGGTCAAGTTGCCTTAGTTTTACCTGCTGATAGGGTGCGCTTTAGCGGAAATGAATTTCAATTTATAGATAGCGATCTTAATAAAGTTGATGTTGAACAAAGCAAAATATATACAAAAGCCTTGCTTGATAAAGATTTTACTTTCCCAGCCAAGGGTGTTTTTGGAAATTTCACAACCTTTAAACCATATGAAGGCGGTTTATTTGTAGTTGATTCTAAAGGTAAAACATTTCAAATTATTCGTAGAAATAATCAATTAGAAGTAACTAAAATGCCTTTCCCAGAAGATGTTGTGCCGAAAAAAATAGTCATTTCTGAAGCTAAGGATCGCAAATTCTTGGGATTAGTTTTAGATACAAAAGAGCGTATGTATCTTTTGCATGAAAATGATTTTAAGCTTACAAATATTCCATTGTCTGATTATATTTCATCAGGAATGGATTTTAAGCTTATTATGGATCCATTATTTATAACAGCCGTTTATTCTAATGGAACGCATATTTATGCAAGAGCCTTTTTTAATGATGAAGAATTTGACCAATCTCTTAATTTACTGCATAGCTTTAAGCATCAAATGAGCAGGAGCAAAAGTACTTTAATATCAAATATTTCAAATGTTCTTTTTCCATTTAGTCTATCTTTCAAAGAATTGCATAGCAATAAAGGACAATGGATATTTGAATTAAGTCCCATGTTTGTCGGATTTGGACTGCTCTTTAATGCACTTTTAGCTGTTGTTTATGCTGTATTATTCCGTAGGTATTCGCAAACAAGAGTGTTAATACAATCAGGTATAATTGTAGCTCTTGGTTTATATATATTTATTCCATTTTTGCTCATGGAACAGTATAAGGAGCGTAATGCCTATATAAAAGGTACGGCATTGTAATTTAACGTGTTTTTGCATGTCTTATAGCGTTGCGTTGAAAAAGGATCTTTTGCAGATTAGGCACTTTAAGCAAACCTTGACAATCTCATGAAAAGAATATATATAAAAAGCTGAGAGAGTAGGTGTTGCTGCACTCATCCTCCCCTAGGGGCAACCCTTCGCTATAGGTTGATTATAGCTAGAATTTTTATCGCCGTCCTGACCCTTTATCAGGACGGCAAACTCATTTTAAAGCCAACGCTTTACAATGAGAATTACTAGAACACCACTAATAATATTAATGATAATTTCCAGCAGGATATGCCCGTAGACATCACCTCCTTTAAAGGGTAAGATTTGCCCGTGAAGAATATATATAAAATAGTACAGAACAAAACAAGTCTAATTGTAAATAGCCTTTTTTTCTTATAACATCTTTATCTCAGAATGAAAGAATCAGACAGTACTTCCTTAGAAAATTTTATTATATTAGCAATTAATCGTTAATTAAGAGTTCTGCGCAATTGCTAAAATTGATTAAACTACTGGATTGCTTCGCTTTGCTCGCAATGACTTTCGTTATAAAATCAGGTCATTGCGAGGAGCTTGCGACGAAGCAATCCATGCCTTTTCTAATTGCGCAGAACCCTTTAATTTGACATAGTATTAAATGTTAGTTATTAGAGAGTGTAATTAAATTCTGCAAAGGAAGAAAATCATGCCAAGTAAGGTAATTATTGTCGATTATGGCTCCCAAGTGACACAACTTATTGCTCGCAGAGTGCGAGAAGCTCACGTTTACTCAGAAATTCATCCATGCAATATTACTGCTAAAGAATTGGCTGAGCATAAACCTGATGCTATAATTTTATCAGGTGGGCCTGCATCTGTTGGAGAAGACGATGCTCCGACCTTTGATAAAGGATTTCTAGATATTGGAGTACCTGTGCTTGGAATTTGCTATGGTATGCAATTATTAGCTTTAAATTTGGGCGGAGAGCTTGCTCAAAGTACAAATCGTGAATATGGGCCAGCGCAGCTTTCTTTTAGTAAAAAAGATTGTGCCTTATGGCAAGGTCTTGATGTTAATGCAGCTTCTCGCATTTGGATGAGTCATGGCGATAAGGTAAAAACTGTGCCTCAAGGTTTTGAAATTGTAGCCAGTACGCCAACTTTAGAAGTAGCCGCAATGGCAAATGAAGAACAAAAAATTTATGCAGTTCAATTTCACCCAGAAGTACATCATACTGTTGATGGCGAAAAAATATTACATAACTTCCTTTTTAATATAGCAAAAATTACTCCTGACTGGTCTATGTCATCTTTTTGTGTGCGCTGTGTTGAGGAAATGGCAGAGCAAGTTGGGCCTGATAGTCATGTTATTTGTGCTCTTTCCGGCGGCATTGACTCAACAGTTGTGGCTGTGCTTTTGCATAAGGCCATAGGTCATCGTTTACATTGTATTTTTGTAGACAATGGCGTTTTGCGCCAAAATGAAGGCGAAGAAGTTGTTTCTTATTTACGAGAGCATTTTGATTTAAATTTAAAATTTGTTCAAGCTCAAGATCGTTTTTTAAGCAAATTGAAAGATGTTGAAGATCCCGAACAAAAAAGAAAAATTATTGGTCATACCTTTATAGAAGTTTTTGATGAGGAATCAAAAGCCCTTGGGCATGTTGATTTTCTAGCGCAAGGTACCCTTTATCCGGATGTAATTGAGTCAATTTCCCATAAAGGACCAAGTGCTGTAATAAAAAGTCACCATAATGTTGGCGGATTACCCGACACTATGAAATTAAAGCTCATAGAACCATTACGAGAGCTTTTTAAAGATGAAGTTCGTAAAGTAGCCGCCGAGCTTGGTTTACCTGATTCCATTGTATGGCGTCATCCTTTCCCCGGGCCAGGTCTTGCTATTCGTATTTTAGGGCATGTAAATGAAAGTCGCTTGGAAATTTTGCGCAAGGCTGATAAAATTGTTCAAGAAGAGCTAAAAGAGTCCGGTTGGTATCGTAAAGTTTGGCAAGGCTTTGCTGTACTTTTACCCTTAAAGACTGTGGGTGTTATGGGCGATGGGCGCACCTATGAAAATGTAATAGCTTTGCGCATAGTTGATAGCATTGATGCTATGACTGCTGATTGGTCAAGACTTCCATCTGAACTTTTAGCAAGTATGTCAAGCCGAATTATTAATGAAGTTAAAGGCGTTAACCGTGTGGTTTATGATATTTCTTCTAAGCCACCCAGCACCATTGAATGGGAATAACAAACTGTTAATAAGGATTTGGGAAAGACTTTTAATTTACAAAAAATCTTTCCCAAAAAATAATAAATCAGTTTTTCAGTGAATTAAAAAGACCAAGCAAGACCTATATTTACTCTATGTTGGTCATATGTATATAGATTGCTTGAAGATAAATTATTGCTATATTGATAACCAAGCTCTACGCTCCAAGCTTCTGCTATGGGAATATCAAATGTTGCGCCAATATTTAACCTGTAATCATTTCTATTCACGGTCTCAAGTATAGTTGC
>CAYJDL010000132.1:0-6231 GCA_964368885.1 uncultured Desulfovibrionaceae bacterium
CCAAAATGCACAAATATTTGTATACACATGCCCATCATATGGAGCTTCTAAAAAACCATTTATTCTAAACGCATCCTTACTTAAGACAAAGGCAAAGCCTTGCGCCTTTTGCGTATTAGTAAAATTTTTAGAAAAGTCTATACCTTGTATGATAACTTCTTTATGCACAAAGTTTTTTGCTACGTCCAGCAAACTCTCGGCAAAAATATTCAAAGCTGTACGCATTAGCTCCGCTGACATTGTAGACAAAATTTCGGGCGTTAAGCATGCTTTTTCTGGGCAAAGAACTGTATAATCATCAAGCCATAACTGCCAAGGTTGATTGCCGCATTGACCATGTATAAGGCAGGAAAAAGATTGGCAATTTTCGTCATCTGCCATGAGCCATGTACATATCCATGTGCCACTTGGCAAGCTCAGTTCTGCATTTAACCTGCCTCCAAAAAGTGCATTTATACAACGCACCTGTGATAGACTTAGGTCTTCTATGTGCCAAGCATCATACATGTCACTTTCCTAATCATGCTTATTTTGTTGTTCTTCGTAAATATTGCGCTGCTGCCTTGATCTTCCATCGCTATTGTCCTGATTTGTATCTGCATTTACATTCACAGTTACTGCGCCTTGTTGTTTTTCTGCCAAAATGCTCTGCAATGAGCCTGCATGTTGCGAAAGAAAATTCGATGTTTGCGTATCGGTACACACAATGTTGACATGTAGATTTTGTCCATCTAATTGCAAACGCACTTCGGTATTTGGCAAAAGATCATTTTTTACATGGACATGCACTTCTTTGCTACCATCAGCCTTAGCTACAGAGACCAGAATTTTTTCACTTAATTGCTGTATGGTGTCTATATTATTTTGCATTGCTTGACTAGAGTTGGTTTTTGTTGCATGCTCAAAAATGGTACTGTCTTGCCTTGCTCGCAAAGATAAAAGCGAGGAGAGAACATTGCCATCTTTCTTTTCGGATGATTTTTTAGACGATTTGTCGGGTTCATCATTCTTTTTCATTTTTTTTTGAAAATCTTCATGCTCGTCTTGAGAGCTTGCTTTTGCACTTTCTTGTGACGCTTGTGCCGCTTGTGAAGACATCGACTGCGTATTATTCATATACATAGAGGAAATATTAATATTTGACATATTATAACTCTTTTTCTGCATTATTTTTCTGCATTATTTTACTAGGCCCATAAGCGTGTTAATACTTTGCTTATAAGGTGTGTGTTCATCACTTCCTTGACGCAAAAATGTATTAATATCGTCCATTTTTTTAATGGCTTCGTCGGCTTTTTTATCACTACCTTGCTTATATTCACCTATTTGCAAAAGTAATTCAATTTCAGAATACTTTGCCATAAGCGAACGTAATATATTGGCAGATTGCATGTGCTCACTAGATACAACGCTCCCCATAACACGGCTTGTGCTTGCAAGCACATCAATGGCAGGATAATGGTTTGCAGCTGCTAATTTTCGTGAAAGAATAATGTGTCCATCTAAAATAGAGCGTGTTTCATCAGCAATGGGTTCCGTCATATCATCGCCTTCCACAAGCACCGTATAAAAAGCTGTGATTGAGCCTTTATCCGAATTACCGGCTCTTTCCATAAGCTTGGGGAGGCTTGAAAAAACCGAAGGCGGAAAGCCACGTCTTGTGGGTGGTTCTCCTGCGGCAAGACCAATTTCACGCAATGCACGCCCAAAGCGTGTAACAGAATCCATCATCAAAAGTACACGCTTACCATTATCCCTAAAATATTCGGCAATAGCCGTGGCAACATAAGAAGCTTTCAATCTTTCCATGGCAGATTTATCGGACGTAGCCACCACAAGTACAGCTTTCTTTAAGCCTTCGCTTCCAAGGTCATGTTCTATAAATTCACGTACTTCTCTTCCACGCTCACCAATAAGTGCAAGAACCGTCACATCAACCTCTGCCCCCTTGGTCAGCATAGAAAGTAATGTACTTTTACCCCCGCCGGCAGCAGCAAAAATACCTAAGCGTTGTCCTTCACCACAGGTCAGTAAACCATCAAGAGCACGTACTCCCAAGGCAACAGGTCGATCAATTATACGCCTTTTTAGTGGATTTGGAGGATTAGCATAGACAGGATAATAATCTTGAGGCTCAAGCGCAGGGCCATCATCCATAGGACGTCCAAGACCGTCAAGTACACGACCTAACAAACATTGCCCCACCGGTACTTTATACATTTGACCTGAGGGAATGACTTCTGTTGAAGCAGAAATACCTTGTAGAGTATCAAATGGAGTTAAAAGAGCAGCATCTGCCATAAAGCCGACGACCTCTGCCTGCATACTTGTTCCATCATAAGGGCAACGTAAGGTACACAGCTCACCAATTTTTACCCCTGGAACAAGAGCTTTAATAATGGTTCCAACAACTTGCACAACACGCCCACGCACATCAACAGGGGTGGTATCACGTAAAGTGGTGCTAAGCATATCTTGCAAGTAGTCAAGGCTCATACAATAACTCTTTTACTATGTTAAATTTTTTTAAAGGAAGGTTGATTAATTCTTTGTCTTTGGGAAAAATAAATCAGCGTTTCCTTAGTTTTTGGGACTTACGTGCTTCATAAATGCCCTTTCAATATTTTGCAACTGTTTATTAAGGCTTGCATCTATAATCCCAAGCTCGCTTTCAAGTAAGCAATCGCCCTGCTGCAATCCTTTATCTACACAAATGTCTAATACTTCGATAATAGGATATGTTTTTTTTATGTTTTTCAATTCATTTTGCACAAATATTTCATCTTCAGGACTTATACGCACAATGACTTTTTTTTGTGACCGCACATAAGCAATAGCTTTTTTTACTGTGCTGACCACTTTTTCCTGAGGTGGTATATCATCCAAAAGCTTTGTCAAAGTGGCCATTACTAACTCTACGGCAGATATTTCCATTTTTTCTAAGTAATCTAGCCTTTCAGAAATTAAGCCCAACATTTGTTCAGATATGGTTTCTTTGCTATCGGCAAGCCCCTGTTCATATCCCTTTTTGCGCTCTTGTTCATATAAAATTTTAGCATCTTCTTCTATAATATGAGCTTTTTTACGCGCTTGAGTTAAAATATCCTGAGCGTTAACCAAGTTAACATAAAGGGCATGTGGCAACACGCATGGAGCGTTGGGAAGTGTAAATTCAGAATTTTTTAAAATAACATATCTTTCCATGCAAACTCCACTTCATTTTTTGCAATATGCATGATGGTTTCTTGCAAAAGTATGCTTTGCCCTGCATCAAGTTTAGGGCAATTTTCATAATGCATATCTGGCAGTAATGCATATATATGTTTACATAAAGAGTCAGAAATACCCCGTGCACAAAAGTCTAAAACATAAGAAAATGTATTTTTTATGCACGTTATACTATCTTGCTCTGAATGTGCAAAAACACAAGACAGTGTTTGTGCCTTATACAGTGCCCCTTTACGAATGGCAAAATGCCACCCATCTTGCCCCACAAACTCACATAATTTCAGTATTTTTTCTTTCTCTATAATTTTTGAAATAGCATGATAATGTATACTTAATGCACTATAGGCACAAATTTTGTGTATGTGTTCTTGAGGTAACAACAATAATTGCTGTATGGGCACTAATTTTTGGAATTGCCATGGCTTTGGCAATGAAAAAAGCTCTTCAAGATGTTGTAATAATTTATAATTATTCTTTGGGTTTTGCTGTGCACAATAAAAAGCAAAAAAACTTTTATGCTTCATATTTGTTTGCGACTGAGAAAGATGCGCTGCTAAACGTGTGTAAAAATCAACCCACAGCATGAGCAAGGGAGAATTTTCTTTGAGTAATAAAGCTACATGTTCAGATTTGTTTTCATGCATATTATTCCTCAGAAGTAGTTAGATTTTCATGCTGCACACTCTCTTTGGGCTTTGCTTTTCTAAAAATAAATATAAGAACACAACACAAAATAAAACTACCTAGTGCTCCAATAGCTAAACTTTTGTAATCAATGTCTATTGTACTAGAAGGTATGGCATGGGGAATGTCAATGGTTGAAGGAAAAAGGGATACTGCAATGCTTGCGTATTGCAATTCAGGAACGGAATTTTCCACAAGTTTTTTAATGCTGGCAATTTGACTTTGCATATCTACATCATCACGATGCTTGATAAAAACCGATGCCGTAGCAGAAGTGACTTTTTTTCCAAAATTATCTATTTTTGGTAAAACAATATGCACCCGTGCAGTGAGCACGCCATCAATATGCGAAATAGTTGTGGAAATTTCTTCTGAAAGAGCAAAGAGCATTCGGGCTTGTTCTTCAACCGGCGTTGACACCATGCCTTCTTTTTTAAAAACACTACCAAGACCTGCACGAGGCAAACGAGGCAGACCATGAGCTTGTAAAATATCCAAGGCTCTTGCAAGCTCAGCGTCCGGTACTGTCAATGACCACAACCCCTTACCGGCATCAACCTTGAGCGCATGAACCTTATTATTGCGCAAAAGTGCAATCATCTCATTAATATCACTTTCAGAAAGATTACTGTAAGCAATAACTTCACAGCCAACAAGCAAAAATAACATGAAAAGCAATGCTCCTGCACGTTGTATTTGCTTAAGATATTTATGCATATTACCCTTGTCCCTTAAGGAGCTGTTGCAAACCTTGGCTGGTTTTGCTTCCAACTTGACCCACAACAGTTTGCGTCATAGTTAATTGTGCAACTTCATATTGCAGACGTAACATATCACCACTGCTCCCTTGCACTGAATTTATGCTTTTTTCAAGAGCTTGACTCTTGTCAGTCATTTCCCTTTGCATAGAGTCAAGAATGCTATCACCTGGAGTCTTTAACGTAGGAGTATGCGGATTTTGAGCCTGCACTTCGGATATAGCATTAACTTCATGCGCAACATTGTCATGCGCAACATTCATGGCATTATTAAAATGCTCTTGAGTTTCAGCACTAACTTTCTGCACACTTTTACTTGTATTAACGTCTAACTCTTGAGAAGCTACTTTTTGTGCAACTGCATCTACCATAAGACCCTCCGCCCTAAAACTTTCAGTAAAAGCATGCAAATCACCTTTGCAATAAGTTTTGCACTAGGGTACGAATGACATCATTTTGCGTATTTTCTACCAATACCTTAAGGTCATCACGTGCTTGACTTTTGTTGCCTACTGCAATGTTATATAAGCTTTGCCAAAGATGCACATGCTCATCGTCTTTATCAATGTCATATGCTTCATCTATATATTGCTTGGCCACGTCAAATGCACCTTTATGCATAAACACTTGAGCAAGACCTAACTGCACTCCAACACTTTTAGAGCCGGTAGCGGCAAGGGCAGAAAAAATACGTTCCCCTTCTGCCACCATGCCATGCCACATGGACATAAAGGCTATTTTAGCTAAAAAGCGGCGTTCTTCTTGAGATAGCATATTTTTTTCCTATATTTTATTAGCAACTTGCTTTTCTGTGTCCGTTAAATTTTTTATGACTGAAGAAAATAAGCTCATAAGCGTCGTGCGTTGGCTTACAGCAAGATTTAACTCCATCATTTGCATTTCATTAAGAGGTGCGTTTTTTGAAGTATTCATAAGTTTAGCTATCTTACTGTCTGCATTGTCAATAGCAGCACCTGCACCATTAAAAATCTGACCAGATAACACAGAATTATCAACATTACTCATGACAACATCCTATTTTTGTAATTTATTCCATGCTTTGTCTAAACAATAATTTGCTGTATCACATGCACTAAGCAGGTTTTGTGCATGCTCAAACTCATCCTTTTTTAAGCCTTTGGCAACTTTTTTTTGCAATGAGTCCTTAATCTCATTAACTTTGTCTTGCATATTTTGCAAGTTTTTTTTACTTGCATCATTTTGCAAGGCTAAGCTAACATCAAAATCTGCATCAAAAAAATTCATTGTCTTTCCTATGGTTTTGGACACGCTGATTTATTTTCTTTTTTTTGGGAAAAACTCCTTTTCCAAAAAAGTCCTCTGTTTAAATTATTGAATAATTTCTCGTAATGCATTTAACAAAAAAAGATTTTTATGGCAAGAAAAAGGAAATTTTGAAAAAATCTTATAAGCAAGAAACTTTCTTAATAAAAATTCCTTTATTTTTGAATGTTTAAAACTTTTTTCTCGCAATAACTTCGTGTCACCGTAAGTCACTGCGAGGAGAGTCGAACCATTTTTTTTGTTAAACATTTGATTT
>CAYJDL010000133.1:0-3731 GCA_964368885.1 uncultured Desulfovibrionaceae bacterium
AAAGATTTTACGAAACATAATTTTCTCCTAGTGGTTTTTAAAGTTTTGAAATTTAATAATTGCCGACTCCCTCAATTGCCATTTCCCCTTAATTTGCATCTCAACTATCTTGAAACACGATAAATGAAAAAGCTTAAGCTACTTATAAATAGCGCGCATTTAACTCAAAAGTGCAACTAATTAGGGCTTGAGAAAAAAGAAGTGGTATGTCACCCTCTTGCTCTCATTTCCGGCAAGGATAGGAGCACTTGTGAAAAAATACACACACATCTGCAGAAAAAAAAAAGATACTACATTTACATGAGTAAGAAAGCAAGTTCTTTAATACCGTGAAAATTTTCAAGTTGTAATGAGCGTACATATAGGCTGTGTGTCATGTGTTCCTCCATGGAGATTTACGGAAGTGAGACTGTCCCGTAATTTGTGTAAATATCCTGAATGGTGTAGATATAATACTTCCACTATACATTTATAATATATCCATGATGATTGAACCACTTAACCATATCTTTTAGGCTAAAGCTGTCTAAAGCAATCTGCAAGGCAGCTACGAGCTCTTCGTATGTCTGAGGCTTTAACTTGTGCACAACAGACTTCATTTTTGACCAGCTCAATTCGTTGGGATTCAGATCTGGCGAGTAAGGTGGTAAAAAAATGACATGCGCATCAATTTCAAAAATTGGATCTAAGGCATTGCTCACTTTGTGTGATGAAAGATTATCAAGAATAATGATATCCCCCCACCTTCAGTGTTGGAGCAAGACTTTGTTTTGCATAACTTTTAAGTACATCACCATTTAGTGTGCCTATAAATATTATAGGTGCGGATTCGCCATTTAGGCGAAGGGATGAAATAATGGAAGCTCTTTCAAAGCGAATGTCAGGAACATATTCACAAACCCTTTCATCCGTGTAGGCACGTCCGTAAAGTCGTGTCATTGCGCAATTTATACTGCTTTTATCAATAAAGACAAGCTTGTTTACATCCAAATCTCTTTGCTTGGCTTTCCATTCTTGCCTTTTTATTTGAACATCTTCACGCAGCTGCGTTTTTAGGTGTAAAGTTTTTTTTTTAAAATAAAATTTCATTCATATAAGAACTTCTAACAAGCGTGATTTCTTAATTGGTAAATTAAGTTTTTCAATAATCTCTTCAAGCGTAATATCATTTTGAGCCTCAACGGTCTTTTTTATTAATTCTAGAAGTATATAAAACATTTTTCTTAAGATTAAATCTTGCATCGACACTATCTAGTATTGGTGCTAATATCGCTGAAAGCAAATGCGCTATAAGCAAAAAAGATTTTGTAGCGAAAGTATATATTGCTTTGAAAGGATGCATGGAAACTTTATACTGGTTAAAGCTTTTATTTGAAACTAAATATCTTACAAGTGACACGTACATTTCTTTAAAAAATGATTACGAAGAATTGCGTAAAATGCTTTTTTCCACTACAAAAACTATGACTAATAATAAATAAAGCGGAGTATTTTTAATGAAAAAACAGTAGATAATAATAAATGGAGCGAAGCTACCACAGCAACTCCAAATTCCACACTCAAAACCCCAAAACCCATATAGGAGTATTTATGAAGTATTTACGCATTTTTTGCTGTAACTTTTTGCTATTTCTGTTTACGTGCTTATCTGCACAAGCCGCCGCAGATGTGAGTCCCGCCGCACAAAAACGCATGTCCATCGTGCTTAGTCAAGTAACAAGGGATTTTCTTTATTCCTTCAAGCGCGAAGATTTATCAGCCTCCAATAATATAAGCAAAGCTGTCGCTTTTGCGGTATCTCATTTAGATCGCTATCATTTTAGGAGTAAGGTATTTCGCAACAGTAATGGCTTAGGGCCTCTTCTCGTATTGCCGAAAGATGTTAATGAAGTTTTACTGCGCTTTTTTGAATTTACTCTCCCACCTGATCTAGCCGCAGGCACTTATAATTTTGTGAGCTTTGATGGAAAAGTTTTTTCTTACGGTGCTGACATGTCAGAAGTAGGAATGTATGCTTACGTTCAACATGCCAAGGAGGAAAAAAACGGTTTAATTTCTGTGCAAGGTATATTAAGTCACCCAACATATTCCAAAGGAAAACATGCATTTACTGCGGTGCTTAAACCCATATTGTGGCAGGGTTTGCATACCTATGCCGTTATATCCATAACCAAAGCTCATGAAATCGAATAGAATGGGGGAAATTATGAAAAAAATATTTTACTGTTTAGTTTTATTTACTTTTTTTTGCACTAGCTTTGCCACAGCAGAAGAAATCATGCCTTCATGGGAGGGTGTTTACTGCTCTGCGACCACCGATACATGTTTAAAAATTGAAGGACAAAATATACGAAAGGTTGGTGAAGAAGAACAATACGACTACGCCTTCATTACTTTTTTTACCAAAACAGGAAACGCGCTTATTATTACCACAGACCTTGATTTGTACTCCCCAACAAAAGCTCTAGCAGTGCTTGCAGAACTTAAACTCTCTCAAGATAGAAAAACCATTAAAATAATAGAGCCCAGTGATTCTGAAGAAAAAGATACACTCAAAAAATATCATTACGATGCGATATTTGGAGAATATATTAAGGAGAGCACCAACTAATTATTCTTTCTTGGGCAACTTTTTTTGAAAAGCCGATATTTTGTTGACGGAAAGACTTTTTGTTCACAAAAAGTCTTTCCCAAGAAAAAAGAATAAATCGATGCTTACTTAATGATAAACCTTGCGTTTTCAGTATTTATTTGTTAGTAAAGTTCATGCAATTTAATCTGATAAGTCTTTTTCCTGATTTTTTTACTTCTCCATTACAAACTTCGCTAATGTTAAAGGCTCAAGAGTCCGGAATAGTTAATTTTAATTTTTATAATCCAAGGGTTTATGGACATGGAGTTCATAAATCTGTAGATGATAAGCCTTATGGTGGCGGTCCTGGCATGGTTTTTATGCTAGAACCTTTAGTGAAGACTTTGCGTCATATAGAAAGTGCTGATTCTAAAGAGCTTTATTCAAATGAGCCTGATTCACATGAGTATGGTTCAAGGAAAAAAAGTAAAAAAAAGCGCATCTTAATTATGTCGCCAGCAGGTAAACCCTTTACCCAAAGCGTTGCCCAAGAGTTGGCTAAAGAAGATGAAATTACTTTAATATGCGGGCGTTATGAAGGAATTGATGCTAGGATTGAAGATATATATTCTGTAGAATATTATAGCATGGGTGATGCCGTTTTAAATGGCGGTGAAATTGCTGCACTTGCTATGATTGAGGCTATAAGCCGCCTTATTCCGGGTTTTATGGGTAAGCAATCCTCCGGAACCGAAGAGAGTTTTTCGGCAGGTATTTTAGAGTATCCTCACTATACAAGACCGGAAGTTTTTGAAAATCAGAGCATACCGCAAGTTTTGCGTAGTGGTGACCATGGGCAAATATCTTTGTGGCGTAAAAAAGCCGCCCTTGAGCGTACTTTACGTTACAGACCTGACCTTTTGCAAGAAGCTGAATTAAATAAGGAAGATGCACATTATTTAAAGGGTATAGCACATACTAGGCTTGGACGTAACCTTTATATAGCTCTTGTTCATCATCCTGTTATTATTGAAGGAAAAAATACCGGAACTTCTTCTTTGACAAATTTAGACGTCCATGATATAGCTCGAAGTTGTCGTACATATGGTCTTGGTGGGTATTATATTGTTCAACCGCTTCAAGATCAGCAAGATGTATT
>CAYJDL010000133.1:3741-6227 GCA_964368885.1 uncultured Desulfovibrionaceae bacterium
ACGAGAAATTTTACGCCATTGGTTAAATGGTCCGGCAGCTTTAAATCATACAGATAGGGCTGAAGCTTTAAAGCTGGTTAAGCTTACAGCAAATATTTCTGATGTCAAGGCGGATATAGAGAGTAAAACAGGTCAATGCCCTCAAATATGGGGTAGTTCTGCTCTTTGGAGTGCAAAAAAATCTCAAAGTATCATTAAAGCTTTATCATATGCTAAGGCAAGACAAACCTTGGAAACGTCGCCTGCCTTACTTTTGCTTGGCACTGGGCATGGACTTGCTCCTGAAGTTTTGCAAGATTGTGATGGTTTTTTCCGACCTTTAAGATTTTTAAGTGATTACAACCACTTATCAGTAAGAGCTGCTGCGGCTATTTTAGTTGATAGAATATTGCAAGATATTTTTTAAGAACTTTTCAGTAAATAAGCGTTAATAATAAATTACACGCTATTATTTATTTTAATTTAATTTATAATTATGTTCTTTTTTCTTGTAAATTTTTATTGCTATTTGGACAAAATTACAATATTAACACATACCGTAGCTTGCATAAGTGGGCAAGTTGGAGATTAAAAGGAGCCTAATAATGGACATAATTAAAAAAATTGAACAAGAAAATATGCGTGGTGATCTTCCTAAATTTCGTTCAGGCGATACCATAAAAGTGCATATGCGCATTATTGAAGGTGAAAAAGAGCGTATTCAGATGTTCCAAGGCAATGTTATCCGCATTCAACGTGGCACAACCGGAGCTACTTTTACTGTGCGTAAAATTTCTGACGGTGTTGGCGTTGAACGCATCTTTCCCATGCATTCACCATTTATTGACCGTGTAGAAGTCATTACTCTTGGTCGTGTTCGTCGTAGCCGCCTTTATTACTTACGTGAACTTAAAGGTAAGGCTGCTCGTATTAAGCCTCGTAACCGTTACTAGATCCAGATACGCACATTTTTTCGCCTTAGTATTTTAAGTTGTTTAAACTCTTTAAACTTCTTAAAATATTGAGGCTTTTTTATTTTTCCTCAATAATACCCGTTTAGAAGAAAAAACAAATGGATGGCGAAGGTAGCAAAAACCCATAAAGAAAAAATTTATCAATTACTTCATAAAATGCAAAAAAAATTTACAAAATATTCCCAAGTCGTGGATTTTTTAGACAGCCTTGGCTTCTTCCATATGGAGCTTGATTTATCAAGGGTCAAAATTGCCTTGAATAATTTAAAATTAGTTGAATTGAGCTTTTATAGTGTACATATAGTTGGCACAAATGGTAAAGGTTCAACAGCTACTTTTTTAGAAAGCCTTGCTCGAACTCATGGCCTTCGCACCGGACGTTTTACCTCCCCCCCCTTTGTAAGCCCTAAAGAACGCATTCGCATTAACGCCCTACCCTTATGCGAAAACCTTTGGCCAAACTTAGCTGAAAAAGTGCATCAGGCTAATGCAAGCCTTACCTATTTTGAATTTCTTACTGTTTTGGCAATTTTAGCTTTTAGCCTTGAAAATATAGATATTGCTATATTTGAAGCCGGACTTGGCGGACACTATGATGCTACTTGCGCCATTGAACATGATCTTTTATGTCTAACCCCCATTAGCATGGATCATGAGCAAGTATTAGGAAATACTCTAAAGGCTATTGCTCAAGATAAAACTCAAGCCATCACAAAAAATAAACCTGTGTTTACCGCCAATCAAGATGAAGAAGTAATGGATATTATTAAAGAAGTTTGTATTCAACGGCATGCACCACTACATTTAATAAATTATAATACTTGTTATATTAAAGCTTTAGACAATCTTATCCTTTTTGGGCTGCATCAAAAGCAAAATGCGACTTTAGCCTTAAGTGCATGGCAAAATATAGCTGAAAATCAAAATCTATCTTATAATGAAAACAAAACTCATCATGCTCTAATAAATTCCTTTATTGCCGGACGTTTACAATATATAGATTGTAAAGAAGATACCCTACCCCAAAAAATACTTTTAGATGGTGCCCATAATATTCACGGTTTACAAACTCTTACACAATATTTACAAAACTGTGACATCAAGCCAGCAGTAATTATTTTTTCTTGCTTAAGCGATAAACAATATCAAATTATGCTTGAAAATCTTAAAATATTACATGAACTTTGTGAATACTGCCCTATTCTTTTTACAGAAATTCAAAACAATGAAAGAGCATTAAAAATAGATGATATGGAAACATTTTTTGGTGGATTTCATTATAATGTTTATACTTTTGACAATTTACATCTTTGTTTAAAGCATGCAAAATCTCTAACCTTAGATAATCCTAGTGCACCGGTTTTAATCTGTGGTTCATTATATTTATTAGGTGAATTTTTTGAAAAATATCCACATTATTTATATTTAGTACAAGAAAACAATGATTATTAGTGCATCAAGACGAACCGACATTCCCTCATATTACGGTGAATGGTTTATGAACAGATTGAATAATGGTTTTGTATTCATTCC
>CAYJDL010000134.1:0-4076 GCA_964368885.1 uncultured Desulfovibrionaceae bacterium
AGTTAGTGCCCCCATTTCACGAGCTGCTTGAGCTATAACAGGAGCAGCACCAGTTCCTGTTCCACCACCCATACCAGCAGTGACAAAAACCATATCTGCTCCATCCAAAGCATCCCGAACAGCGGAAGCACTTTCAACAGCGGCCTCACGTCCTTTATTTGGGTTAGCTCCGGCACCTAGACCACGAGTCAACTGTTCACCAAGTTGAACTTTATATGGAGCTGAACTTCTATTAAGGGCTTGTAAATCTGTATTTGCACAAATAAATGTTACCCCACGAAGTCCAGATGTTATCATATTTTGAACGGCATTACCACCGCCGCCACCAACGCCTACTACTTTAATTTTTGCATTTCCTGCACAAGATTGATCAAAATCATAAAGATCCATATGTCTCTCCTCACGTAACGGGTTCAGGAAACTTACGATATGTCTTTTAACCATTTTTTCATACGTGTAAGAACTCCATCAAACATAGTTGTTTCATGCTCAGTAAACACTTTCTGCCCCTGATTTTCCTTTTCCGCACCGTAACGCAAAAGTCCAACTGCTGTCGCAAACTTTGGACTATTAACTACTTCTTTAAGCCCCCCAACATGCCGTGGATATCCAATACGGGTTGGCAAGTTAAAAATTTGTTCCCCTAACTCTTGACACCCTTCAATTAAAGCCGTTCCGCCTGTTAGCACAATACCTGCACCAATCATGTCTTTATATCCGGAACGGATTAGTGTTTGATCTACTAAATATAAAATTTCTTCCATGCGTGGTTCACAAATTTCAGCCAAGACTTGCCTTGAAAGTCGACGAGCTTGTCTGCCACCTACGCTTGGCACCTCTATAAATTCATTATGGCGCACCATATCAGCTAAGGCACAACCATATTTTACTTTAATTTTTTCTGCAGCTGCCATGGGAGTTCGTAAACAAAAAGCTATATCATTAGTTAAATTTTGTCCCCCAAGAGCTAAGACAGCTGTATGTTTTATGGCATCATTGGCAAAAATAGCTATATCAGTAGTTCCGCCTCCAAGGTCAACTAATGCAACGCCAATTTCCCTTTCTTCTTCCGTAAGTACGGCCTGAGAAGAAGCAAGAGATTCTAATGCGATATCAGACACTTCAAGACTTGACCTATGGCAAGAACGAACAATATTTTGTGCTGACGATACTGCTCCGGTTACAATATGTACTTTTACTTCAAGACGTACTCCAGCCATGCCCAAGGGATCAGCTATACCACGTTGATCATCTATAATATATTCTTGCGGCAAAATATGTATAACTTCACGGTCAGCTGGAATAGCAACTGCTCTTGCTGCATCAAGGGCTCTGTCAATATCTTTAGGGGTAACTTCCCCGCCCTTAACGGCAATAACACCGTGACTATTAATACTACTTATATGGCTTCCGGCAATGCCTACATACACAGATCGAATTTCGCAGCCGGCCATAAGCTCAGCTTCGTCTAATGCCTTGCGAACCGACTGTACCGTTTGTTCGATATTGACCACAACGCCTTTTCGCAAGCCAGTAGAAGGACATGTACCGATACCAACAATTTCAACAATGCCGTTATCGTTCATCTCACCAACTACAGCACAAATCTTAGTTGTCCCAATATCTAAACCAACAATAAGTTCAGATTTTCCCATCTAAACCTCCGAAAAACACCTACCATCCCCTTACACATTTTTAATTACCCACACATTGCCATCAGTTGCACGTACCTCCCTTACAGTTGACAACTCCTTACGACGAACAAGATCCGAAATGGTAATTGACAAGCGTTGTAAATTTTTTTTCCAACTATCTAAAGCTATGGATAATAAAATTTCTCTATCATCTAAATATAATTCCATACCTCTACTAGAGCTTATTTTTAAAGCAGAAATTGCCCCAAATTCAACAGGCAAAGAGCCACTTTTTAAGTCTTCCAGATAGACAGAAAGGTTTTGCAAAACTTGTTCGGAGCCTTTTTCAACTTCTAAAGTTGGTAAAGAAACAAAATGCTCTGTGTCCACAGGTGCTATGATGTTACCTTGAACATCAGCATAATACAGTACTGAACCTTTGCGCACCCAAAAAACAGGCATTCTTTCTTCTATGCCAATTACAAAACGATTTGGCAATACACGCTTAACGGAAACCTGCTCCACCCAAGGTGTACTCATTAACGATTGCTCAAGCATTGCAATACTTATATCTAATGAATTATCACCCAACTTAATACCAGCCACATCTTGAATCATTTGACTTGAAAGACGTTTATTGCCTATAATATCAATATATTTTGTAGCAAAATAATCAGAACTTGTTGCTTTGTCATATAAAAACAAAATTCCAAAGCAGAGCATAACTATAACGCCAAAACCAGCAACAACACATGCAAACACAGCACCAAGTTTATGCATAGTTGCTAACTTTGGCCAAGTAAAATTAAACTTACGAGCTTTAGATTTATCATTTTTTCTATAGCTATTGCGAATATTTTGTCGCCCTTGTGTAATTTTACTCTTCATAATTTATCTCTTAATTACTAATTCAACGCCACTACTCTTATATTATTATTATTTCAGCAATGTCTTAACTTCAAGTTCAAGTATTAAACCGCATTCCTTTCTTATACACTCTTTAGCTTCATTTATTAGCTCAAATGCTTCCATACTACTTCCTTTCCCATTATTAATAAGAAAGTTAGCATGCATGCTTGAAAAACTCATATCGCCCTTACTTTTTCCTTTAAATCCAAAGACATCAAGCAACTTTCCGGCTGGTTCATAATCTTTAGGATTTTTAAAAACACAACCAGCACTAAGTGCCTTTATAGGTTGTGTAGATTTTTTCTTAAGAAAGTCATGAAGCATTCTTTCTTTTATGCCATTGATTGATATTTGCGTCAACTTAAAAGTTGCCTCAATTATTAAATACCATGTATTAATTTTTAATGTATTACATAGAGAAAATTTTCTGTAAGTATAAGAAAAGTCTTTATCCGATAATTTCATTATTCCAAATTCTGGAGTGTATATTGTTATACTAGATAAATTCTTGCAAGTTTCATTCCCATAAGAACCTGCATTCATAGCTATTGCACCACCTACAGTTCCAGGTATTCCACTAAGTCCTTCTAATCCTGAAAGACCATGTTTTGCACAAAAACCTAATAATCGTGGTAAAGATATACCAGATCCTACAGTAATATGAATATCTTTGTTCTCTTTGTATATAAAACTAGGCTGACTTTTAAAATTTGATTTTAAGAGTATTAAATCAAGATTTCCATCATTAGCCAATAAATTACTTCCTGCACCTAAAATAAATATATTGCTTCCTAGCTTTTTTATAGTTTGCGGTAAAGCTTCAACGTGATTAATATCGTCAATTGTTATTAAAGCAATAGCTTTACCGCCTAAGCGCAAAGTTGTAAGTTTTGATAAACTTGGTTCGTAAATAATATTCATTTTATTTATAATGCATTTTCTTTTTAAATTTATAGAGCCTATTTCTATTGCTTAGCTCTAAAAAATATTATTTAAAAGGATTTTTTAAAAATTAATTTTCTAAAAACCTAGGACCTATACGGGTAATAGTTCCGGCACCCAAGGTGATGAAAATATCACCTTCTTGTGTAAAATCCTTAGCCTTTTCCAAAAGATCGTCAAAGTCTTGACAATAAGTTACATCAACAGAACTTACTTGCCGTATACCTTGAGCTAAGCTTTGACCACTTACTCCTGGAATGGGTTTTTCGCTGGCAGCGTAAACCTCACTAAGATATAATTTATCAACAACGTCAAAAGCCCTGCAAAAATCCCCAAAAAATGCCTTGGTTCGAGAAAATCTATGTGGTTGAAACGCTACTACTAATCTTTTATCAGGGTACACTTGCTTTGCAGTTGCTAAAGTTGCTGCTATTTCAATAGGATGATGACCATAATCATCAATAACAATCACTCCGTCCTTTTCGCCTTTATATTCAAAACGTCGTCCAACTCCACCAAAGCTTGCTAAGCCTTCCTGACATTTTTCCGGACTTATACCCACTTCAAGGGCAACACCGATTGCAGCTAAAG
>CAYJDL010000134.1:4086-6183 GCA_964368885.1 uncultured Desulfovibrionaceae bacterium
TGATAATTCCATCACACCTAAACTTTTTCCATGCAAAAATACCTCAAAACAACTTTTCATGCCACAAGCTATAACTTCTGCTCTTAAGGAGTTATCTTCTTCAAAACCATAAGTTAAGATTGGTCTTTTTACATAAGGCATAAGACGACGCACGCCGGGATCATCTCCACATACTATGTTACAGCCATAAAAAGGGACTTTATTCATAAATGATACAAAAGCATTATCTACTTCTTTCATATCTTCGTAAAAATCAACATGATCTAAATCAACATTTGTAACCACATTGATAATAGGTAGTAGACAAAGGAATGAACCATCAGATTCATCGGCTTCGGCTATTAAATATTCCCCTTGTCCAAGGTGCGCATTAGCACCATACGCATTAAGTAAACCGCCTATAATAACAGTCGGATCCTTGCCGGCAACGTCAAAAATTGTTGCTGTTAAAGAAGTTGTGGTAGTTTTTCCATGAGTTCCGGCAATGGCAACGCCCTGACGTAAGCGCATAAGCTCTGCTAACATCTCAGCTCTTGGAATTATAGGAACCTTATTCTCTTTTGCGGCTAAAATTTCCTCATTATCATCAGCAATAGCCGTTGAGCGTACTAAAACCTGAACTTCGCCTACATTTTCAGCAGCATGCCCTTGATGTATTTCAGCTCCAAGTGATCGTAAGCGTTTCACTGTAGCTGAATCACTTTGATCAGAACCGGAAACACTATATCCAAGGTTAAGCAAAACCTCAGCAATGCCACTCATACCTGATCCGCCTATACCAACCATATGTATTCCACGTATCTTTTGCATAATACACCTTTTCCATGACTACTGGGTTGTCAAATATTCTAATTGCTGAACAATTTCATGAGCTGCATGAATTTTACATTGCGCTCTTGCACATTGGCCCATAGTGCGTAAGGCTGAGGGATTTTGTAGTAATATTACTACTTCTTCCATTATGTCAGTATCCTTTAAAGTGTGTTGTGCAAAAACCTTTGCAGCTCCAAAATCCGCTAATAGCTTGGCATTTGCTGTTTGATGGTCATGAGTAGCTTGAGGAAATGGCACAAAAACTGCTCCACGTCCGGCAGCAGCTAATTCTGCTACTGTACTTGCACCGGATCGACAAAGCACAAGGTCTGACCATTCATAGGCTTTTGCCATATTCTCAACAAATCCCATAACCTTACTACTGTCCATACCTAAATTTTCATAAGCTTTTTGAACTCTTTCATAGTCTTTTAGTCCGGTTTGATGCCACAACTGTACATTTAAAGCTTGTAAATAACCTAAATTTTCTAAAACTAAGTCATTTAAAGCAGTTGCTCCTTGAGATCCTCCCACTACAAGTAAACGCTTTCCAGCAAAGTCATGTGCTTTATTAACAACATCAGCTACAATAGAGCGCACTGGATTACCAGTAAAAATACATTTTTTTTCAGAGAATCCTTTTGTTCCAAGCATTGAAACAAATATTCTATCAACCAAAAGACCGAGAATTTTATTACTCATGCCAACTACAGCATTTTGTTCATGAATAGCTGTTGGAATTTTTGCAATTTTTGCTGCTAACATTGGTGCAAAGGCTGCATAGCCCCCAAAACCAATTGCGACATCTGGCTTGAAAGATTTTATAATATGTGTTGCTTCGTAAAAAGCTCGCCCCATGTCTACCATAGCTTTTATGGATTTAAAACCACGACCTAGTATTCCACGAACTGCTAGCCCAATAAAGTCAATTCCTGCTTTTTGAACTAATTCTTTTTCGGGTCCATATTGTGAACCTACAAAAAGTAAACGTGCATCACACTGGCTACGTAAGGCTTCTGCAACAGCAAGAGCTGGAAATATATGGCCTCCTGTACCGCCCGTGGTTATTAAAACTTTATACATATATGTTACCTTTAACGCTCTTTAAACTTATGTCTAATTTTAGAATTATTGATTATGCTTTACTAGCGTCAATATTTGTCATAGTTGAGATAGCAGCACTGGATGTTTGACGTCTAACATTTTCCGTGTTTTGTTTTTTAACTTGTGGTTTATGTACAATATCTTTCTTAACTGTGCGAGAGAAATTCATCATCAACCCCA
>CAYJDL010000135.1:0-6151 GCA_964368885.1 uncultured Desulfovibrionaceae bacterium
AGTAGGGAACGCCTTGTAATTTTGCAACACCTTCTATGGTAATGGTGCTAGTGCCTGCGCCTTTAATTTTTGCTCCGCAGGCTGTAAGATAATTAGCTAAGTCAATAATTTCCGGTTCACGAGCGGCATTTTCAAGAATAGTTTGTCCCTCAGCAAGAACAGCACCCATAAGTAGATTTTCGGTTCCGCCAACAGTTGGCATATCAAAATGAATTTGAGCTCCTTTTAATTTAGCGCAATTGCCTATGATATAGCCATCTTCCAATTCAAATTTGGCACCCATTTTTTCAAAACCTTTAAGATGCTGGTCAACAGGGCGATCTCCAATAGCACAGCCACCCGGTAGTGCAACTTTTGCCTTACCAATTCTTGCTAGTAAAGGACCTAAACATAATATAGAAGCTCGCATTGTTTTTACTAAATCATAGGGTGCGGCAAATTTTAAAGGTTTTGGTGTGACAAGAACTTGATCATTTTCAAATTCTGTTTCGCATCCTAGAATATTTAGAAGCTTTACAGTGGTGTATATGTCTCTTAAAGTTGGTACATTGGAAAATATAGTAGGACTTTCAGTTAAGATTGAAGCAAACAGTATAGGCAAAGCAGCATTTTTGGAGCCACTAACTGTAATATCACCTTGTAATGCAACTCCGCCTTCAATAGCAAGACTATCCATAAAAACTCCATTAATATAATATTTTCGACGTATGTACCAACGTTCGCTTGTAAAAATTTTAAAGCACAATCCCTTTACAATAACTCTTATATACAATTTTGTTATAAAAATCCATAGTTCTTTGCTAGTAATAAAAATTTATTATTTAAAAAAAATTATAGAAAAATATAAATTATAAAAGGTATTTACAGAATAATGAAAAAAATAAAAAAAAACTTGCAATAAATCAAAGGAAGGTATAGATTCTTTTTCAGGAACGGCGGATGTAGCTCAGTAGGTAGAGCACCTGGTTGTGGCCCAGGTGGCCGTGGGTTCAAGTCCCATCATTCGCCCCATTATGAATACTCAACCCCGAATTTTCGGGGTTTTTTTTATATCCAAAAAAAATAAATCAGCAATTTTTTTGAGAGTAAAAATTATTTATGAATAATGAGTGGATTGAACAAAGATGGCTAACGCTTCAACAAGCGCAGTGTATTGTAGTTAAAGTTGGTTCTGCCGTACTTACAAGTCAAAATGGTCTTGATATTCCTATTTTGCAAAATCTTGTGTCACAATTGGTTTTTATTCGCTCTTTGCCACATCTTAAAGGAAATTTGCGAAAGATCATTCTTGTTTCATCGGGTGCGGTAGCGGCGGGTAAGGCTATTTTGCATAATGTTTCAAAACATATCCAACCTGATATGCAACATCTTGTTGCAAAGCAAGCTATAGCTGCCATAGGGCAAAGCCGCCTTATGCAACAATATGATACAGCTTTTGGCAATCACAATGTGGGTACAGCTCAAGTTTTGCTAACTCGTGATGTGGTAAACTCTCGCCAAAGATTTTTAAATGCTCGTAATACATTCACTAAATTGCTTGATTGGGACATTGTGCCTGTAGTGAATGAAAATGACACTATCTGTGTTCAAGAATTAAAATTTGGCGACAATGATTGCCTTTCCAGTTTACTAATCAATTTAATAGGTGCTGATTTATTTATAAATCTGACTTCTGCTCCGGGAGTTTTAGATAAAAAGCCTGAACTTGGTCAAGAGACCAACGTTATACCTCATATCAATAATATTCATGACCTTGATTTAGCAAATCTTTGTGGCGCAAAAAGTGCGGTTGGATCCGGCGGAATGTATTCAAAGCTTCTTGCTGCTAGGCGAACGGCACAACTTGGTGTCCCTACCTTGATCCTACCCGGAAAAGAACATGATATAATGAGACAGGTGTTTAGCAATAAAGACTTTATTCAAAATAAACACAGTGGAACTTGGATAAGTGCTGATAAGCAAACTATTTCACGTCGTAAATTTTGGATGGCCTATCAATCTGATCCCTCGGGTGTTGTTTACATTGATGCAGGTGCAGTGGAGGCTTTAAAAGATAAGGGAAGCAGTTTATTGCCCGGAGGTATTTGCAATATTGAGGGTAATTTTCGTCAAGGTGCCTTGGTGCGCATTGTAAATCAAAATGACAATGGTCAAATAAATATTGGAGTTGGTTTATCAAATTATGCTGCCTCAGATATTAAGAAAATTATGGGTCGTAAACGACATGAAGTTGCGGCTATTTTGTCAGATGCGCATTATGCAGAAGTAATACATCGAGATAATATTTTATTAGATGCAGCATTTTAAAAAAAAATAATCATAATTTATATAAAAAGGGTTGATAATATGCAAGATTTAGCACTTGTTGTGGCTAATATAGGCAAAAATGCAAAACAAGCCGCACGTAAATTAATGGCAGCTAGCCCTGAACAAAAAAATTTATTTTTGCATACTTTAGCTAATTTACTTTGCGAAAAGAGGGCTTATATTTTAGAAGCCAACGCAAAAGATATACATATTGCAAAAGAAAAGGGTTTGGACAAACCTCGTCTTGACCGCTTGCAGTTAACCGATAGTATTATAGATGAAATGGTTACGGCATGTCAGCATATTGCTAACTTATCAGATCCGGTAGGTGCTATGGTGAGTCAGTGGCAACGCCCCAATGGTTTACTTGTAGGACGTATGCGTATTCCTCTTGGAGTTATTGCCATGATTTATGAATCTCGCCCTAATGTGACCATCGACTCTGCTATATTATGCTTAAAGGCTGGAAATGCTATTATTTTACGAGGGGGTTCTGAGGCTCTTAACTCTAATTTAGCCTTAGCATCATTATTACATATTGCTCTTGAAAGTGCTGAACTTCCAAAGGATGCAGCTCAAATTATTGATACTACAGACAGAAAAGTCATTGATTTGCTTTGTCAATTAGATAATTCTATTGATGTAATTATTCCAAGAGGGGGCGAAAGTCTTGTGCGTAGTGTAGCAAAGGCCGCCACCATGCCGGTTTTAAAGCATTATATGGGAGTATGTCATGCTTATATTGACAGTGATGCCACTGATTTAGAGCAAGCGGTGGAAATTGTTTACAATGGTAAAGTGCAGCGACCGGGAGTGTGCAATGCTTTGGAATGTGTGCTTGTACATGAAAGCAAGGCTGATGAATTTTTGCCCTTATTAGAAAAAAGGCTGGCAAAAGATGCTGTGGAGCTAAGAGCATGCCCAAAGTCATTGCCCTTGCTTGGGTCTTGTGCTAAGGCTTTACAAGAACAAGATTTAGGTTATGAGTTTCATGATCTTATTTTAGCAGTGTGTGTTGTTTCATCTTTTGAAGCCGCTTTGGCGCATATTGCTCATTATGGTTCTCAACATACTGAAATTATATGCACAAATAACCATGCTAATGCAATGCGTTTTATGCGTGAAGTGGATGCCTCCATGACAGCCGTTAATGCTTCGACTCGCTTTAATGATGGAGGACAACTTGGTCTTGGTGCAGAAATTGGGATTTCAACTTCAAAATTACATTCTTATGGACCTATGGGCGTAGAGGAATTAACAACTACTAAATTTGTGGTCTTTGGTAATGGACAAGTACGTCAATAGGATTTAAAATATATTTAACAGTTAATAGCTTAAAATAGTTATGAGTGTGGGAGAGGAATATTGCCAGAGAATTTTATGACTTAGTTTGGACCGGTAAGCGGCTTGAGCGAAATATAAGCGAAAACTCCACTATTACTTTTGGCGATACGGGTATTCCTACTACTCCTTGGCGAGTTCATTCTTGTCTTGGAGATGATAATAAGGTGTGGTGCGAAGTATATCGCAGTCCGCAGCATTGTGGTGGTATTTTTGTAATGCGTGATTTTGATGAAGTTCTATTTATGGCCCATGCGCAAAACAATATGGCCTTTGTTCAAGCCTTAAGTGAATTTGCGCAAATTGTAAGCCATCCACGTTATGCAAGTGATATTTTTGAAAACGCCGATGATGATGTTTTTGGCGAATAAAATTTATGCTTAACAAACAAAAAACAAATGATTTAGGCATTATTTTCTTTCCTGCCTTTGACTGGGCAATTTCAGCAACTCATCCCGAGCGTGAGGAACGCTTACTTTACACTCAGGATCAATTGTTGGAAGAAGGGCTTTTTGACATGCCCGGTATTAAAGAATATCGACCTCATTTAGCTAGTTTTGAAGATATTCAGCGTACGCCCTTTTGTTTGCCAAATGTAGAAGCTATTTGCACACCATCACATTTAGCCTCTGCCGGCGGTGCTATAAGAGCTGCCGAGCTGGTTTTTCAAGGACAATGTAAAAGAGCCTTTGCCTTGGTAAGACCTCCTGGGCATCATGCCATGCGTATCACTCATGGCAATCGTGGTTTTTGTAATGTAAATATTGAAGCCATTATGCTTGATGCCATTCATGCACGCTATAGTAAAGAAATTTGTAAAGATAATGAACCTTTACGCATTGCAGTTGTGGATACAGACTGTCATCATGGCGATGGAAGTCAAGATATTTTTTGGAATGACCCCAATACACTATTTATCTCCTTACATCAGGACGGGCGAACTCTCTATCCGGGGACAGGTTTTATTCATGAAAATGGTGGAGCTGGAGCTTTAGGTAAGACCATTAATATTCCCTTGCCTCCTCATACCGGAGATATTGGCTATCTCTATGCCATGGAAAATGCTGTGCTTCCCATTCTAGAGGATTTTAAACCTCATCTTATTATTAATTCTGCCGGTCAGGACAATCATTTTACTGATCCCCTAGCAAATATGCGCCTTACAGCTCAAGGCTATGCTAAGCTTACCACTTTGCTTAAGCCTAATATAGCTGTTCTTGAAGGTGGTTATGCCATTCGTGAAGCACTTCCCTATGTAAATTTGGCTATTTGTTTAGCTTTGGCTGAAAAAAATTATGAAGATATTTTTGAGCCTCAATGGACGTCAAAATTATTAGAGCAAGACCAAGAAATTACAGAATATATTAAGCGACTTTGTCATGAAGTTGTCACGCAATATTATAAGCCGCCAAGCTCACCTACTGAGGGGCAGAAAATTCATGACGTCTATGGTTATTGGTGGCAACGCTCTCGTAATATCTATTATGATACAGATATGTTGAGTGATAAACAAGATGAAAAAATCCTTCTTTGTGAACATTGTGCCGGTCTGACATGTACCCAAAGCCAGACCGCTAAATCCGGACGTTCTCTTTGTATTTTAATGCCACGCCATGCTTGTCAAAGATGTGAAAATATTGCCTTAGATATTGTGCATAATGCGCAAAATAAATTTAATCAAATTCAAAGCATTGGTCTTAACTTGGAAGTGCTCTGATTTGTTTTTTTTTCTATGTTTTTAATAAATTATATAACTGTTCTATATGGTCAAGAACTTGTTCCCAAGCTTGTTGGCTATATTCTTTATTTTGCAAATAGAGGTGGGCATATCCGCTTATAGGGTGGATGGGAGCCGGAAAGGATTGCCAAAAGTTGTTGGGTAAAGCTTTTTCCCCTTTATTTCGTAAAGCTTTTCGTAAATGTTGGCGTACTTCATGTCCAAACTTCAATGTTCCTTGTAGTAAAAGATCTCTGCTGTGAGCATGGTACTTGCTAAGTTCTTGTAATTCTTGCGTAGGCATGGCTTGTAAGTTGGAGACATCCTTTTGAAAATGCCACCAAAACCATTTTTGCCAAAATCTTCCTATTAAAAGTTTTAGGTGTTGGCTTTGACTAAGTTTGTTTAATGGCTTTAAGTTATATAGTCCATTATCATCACTGTTTACAGCGTAAACATTTAAATTAGGTAAAGAAATTCTTGAAAGACCTTTATGTTGATCATTAATTAGTGTATGGGCTAAAAGCGCAATGCGTTCAGGATGTAGATTTTTCTGACAACGCCAAGGTGACATGCAAGCTCGCCAACAAGCGTTGCAATCAAGGCTTGGCTGTACAATAGTATGCCCAAGACCGATATTACTGACTGTTGAGCGTGGACCGGTTTCCCAAGGGTTGACCGGACCTAAAGATAAATTCAAAATTGGGGTATGCATCCAAGCTGCTAAATGCATAGGACCGGTGTCAGGCGTAATGAAGAGCTGTAGTTTTTTTAAAATAGTAGCAA